>CAMAJQ010000205.1 GCA_945835865.1 uncultured Clostridia bacterium | reverse complement strand
GGGGATTCCACTCGCCCGGAAAGCCACTGAAAACCACGCGATCGTCGGAGGAAGGAAAAAATGAAAAGAAAGATCCTGATTTTAATGCGCAACCGCCTGAAACTGTCCTATCGGGCGTTCAACGGTGAAATCTTATCTGTTTTACGACGGAAAAACGGGGACGAACTCCTCGTGAACGACGTCGGAGAAAAGGGGAGAAAACAGTGTCTGATCGAAGCGGACGGCGACGAGGGGTTCACCTTCCTGCCGTGCGCGGTCAGAGCCGCTTCTCCCGTCTTCCTGCCGAAGGCGGGCGTCGTCGTCACCGACGACGTCGGGGAAAAGGATTACGGGGAAGTCGAAAGGCGTATCCTTTCCGTGAAAAGGTCTACGGAGAGGGAGAGACTGGAGAATTCGGCGGAAAAAACTCTCCGCGAAGCCGGGAGGCTCCGATGGAACCGGTGTCCGACTTTTCTCGCCGTGCCGGGCAACGTGAATCTGTGGGAAGCGGGATTCCGCGGGTTTCCCATCGAGGAAAGACAGCATTTCGATCTTTACGATTATTTCATTCCGCGGAAAAACTGGGACAGGGTGTCCTTCGGAAAGGATGCGGAAAGGGTCGTTTACCGCTATTCGATGGGCAGAGGAATGGGCGCGGCGTCCGACCCGGAGCGGCGGAACTACAAGGGGATCTACCCCTGTCTGACCGCCGGGCTGACGGACGGAGGGGTCCGATATTCCCTCACGGTGTTCTGCGACGCGAAGACGGAGCGGATCTCCGACGACGGGGGAACCGATTGGAGAAACGCCCTGTATCACAGCGCGTCCAATTCCCTGGATGAATCGGAAAAGCGGGTCGCGTCCGGACTCGAGAGCGACGACACCGTACTGAGGGTCCGGTTGGTCGCGCGGAACGTGAGCGCGTCCTCCGCGATCGCTTATTTCCGTCTTCCGCAGATCAACACTCCGGTGATGGCGGAAAGCGACCGTCTCGACGAAAGAATCGAAAAAGGGTTCGGTTATTACGGGGATTCCGTTTATATGCGCGCGACCGTATGCGGGGAGGGCGCGGAAGGAGCGGAAGTCTCCTTCATACTTGCCCCGGGAGAGAAGGCGGAAATCCACGCCTTGCTTTTTCATGTTCCCGTGACCCGCGCGTATGCCGAAGGATTCGACGAAAACGACTTTGAAAAAAGGCTCCGCTCCGCGGAAAAATATTGGCGGGATATGCTCGGCGATCTCGCCGATTGGCGTCTTCCGGAAAAGGCGATAGACGAAGCGGTCAAGACGGGGTATTTTCACCTGAAGGAATCCTGTTTCGGGCAGAAGGGAGGGGACGTCTTTGCCCCTTCCGTCGGCGTTTATCCTCCGATCGGCTCGGAGAGTTCCCCGGTGATCCGCTTTCTGGACAGTTGCGGAGACGGAGAATTCGCGGGTAAATGCATGAATTTCTTTTTCGATCGGGAAAAAGAGAACGGCTTTATACAGAATATCGCAGGCTATATGCTTGAAAACGGCGCAACGCTTTACAACGAACGCCTTCATTACGCGTACACGCGCGATATCGGTCAGGTCGCGAGGAACTTCCCCGCGATCCGTAAAGCGACGGAATATCTTCTGCGCTGGATCGACGCGAACCGGGACGAAAAGCCCTTCGGCTACGGCATGATAGACGGTCAGGTGGCGGATCCGGAAGACACCTTCCGTTCCTACGCCCTGAACGCCCTCGCCTACGCGGGGCTACGGGGGGCGGCGGAACTGTACGAGGCGTACGGCGAGGATTCTTCCGCGGTCAGGCGCTATGCGGACGAACTGAAAGAGAATATCCGCGCCGCTTTCCGCGTCGCGATGCGCCGTTCTCCTCTCGTTCCGCTGAAGGACGGGCGCTGGGTCCCTTCGGTCGCGCCGTGGGCGGAAGGAAGGGGGGCGTGCTCGATGCATTTCGACGGCGAAAGTTGTTTCACGCACGCTTCGTCCGTTCTGAAAGACAGTCTTCTGAGCCTTCCTTTCCTCGTGTGGTACGGCGTTTTCGACGTCGGTTCCGAGGAGGCGGAACTGATCGCCGATCTTTCCGCCGATCTCTATTCTTACGACAACACGGCTTTTTCGCAGCCCTATTATAATCTCGTTCCCCTCGTCAACCTGGCGCGGGGAGAAAAGAAGGCTTTCCTGAGCGAATATTATACGGCTTTCGCCACTCTTGCGGACAGGGAAACCTATTCTTTCTGGGAACATTACTTTCTGGCGACCCCGCACAAGACGCACGAGCAGGCGTGGTTCCTGATGAGAACGCGCTATATGCTCTACCGGGAGAAAGAAGAGGAAATCGTTTTCCTGAGCGGCGTTCCGGAAGGGTGGACGGGGAAAGGCAAGCGGATTTATCTGAAAAACGCCCGTTGTCTGTTCGGCGGGTTTACGCTTGAGGCGGTTTATACGGAAAACGCCTGCGAGGTTTCGGTCGAAAGCGATTTCGACCGTCCGTGCACGTTGTACGGCAAGGGAGGAAAGAAGATTTCCGCCCATCTGAAAAAAGGGAAAAATATATTTGTGATCGGATGAAACACGGAATCGAAAAAAATCTGAAAGCGACGGCGCAGGCATTCCTCGCCGTGCGGGAAGGATACCGCGAGGGGATCTCTTCCGGAGAACTCTTCGGGATCTTTCTGCGGGAGATAAGAGAAAGGCTCGGCGACGGGGGATTGCAGTACGATTTTCTTGTCGGCGAAGATACCGCCGCGATCGACGGCGTGAGCAAAGACCGCGTTCTGCGGAAAGGAGACGTGCTCCTGTTCGACGTCAGCGCGGAATACGGCGGAAAGTGGTGCGACGTTAGCCGGACTTTTTTCGTCGGGGAACCTTCGGAAGAGCAGAGAGAGGTCTTCGGGGCGGTGAAGGAATCCGTCCGGAGGGGAGAAGAGGCTCTGAAAGACGG
>CAMAJQ010000204.1 GCA_945835865.1 uncultured Clostridia bacterium | reverse complement strand
GGTACGGGTAGAATTGCTAAAAAAATCGTTGATTTATGTAAAATATACATTGGAATGGACGTTTCGCAAAAAACGATAAACGTGGCAAGAAATCATTTTAAGAATAATACCAATGCGAGATTTGTTGAAGGCGATTTCCTCAATTATGATTTTACTCAAATGTATGATGTGATTTGTTCCACGTTAACTTTTATGCATATTCAAGATAAAAAATATGCGTTAACGAAAATCTTCCGTTTGTTAAAAATTGGCGGAAAATTAGTATTATCGTTAGATAAAAATCAGCAAACTTTTATTGATACCGGTTATAGCAAAATTATGGTTTTTCCAGACGATTCGAATACGATATGTGGAATTTTGGAACAGATAGGGTTTAATAATATAGAGGTAAAGGAAATAGAATTATCCCATATAATTAGCGCTATAAAAAAATAAAGTTTAGCACATTATACTTTGCGAACAAATTTGTGTTTTTATATGAAGCAAAATTTAAAAGGGCAGCAAAAAAATTTGCTACCCTTTTAAGTTGTCTAAAAATCCCTATGGGACACGCCTTTTCGGTTTTCTTTTTGTCCCGATATGCCCGCATGGGCGGAAGGAGACGCGGCTTCCTGTCCGTTGTGACAAAAAAAGGCTTTTTCGGATAAAATCAGCGTAAAAATTGCAGGGAGGAAGGTGGTATAATCCCTGTACCATGACCGTCTATATCGAATACGTCGTCATCGACAATCTGGTGATCGACAGTCTTCTTCTCGATCTTGCGAGAAAAAGCCTGAAACTGAAAAGAAGCAAGGGGAGGATATTTCTCGCCGCACTCTTCGGTACCGCCGTCGCCTGCGTGCTGCCCCTTCTGGATCCGTCTCTTCCGCTCGCCCTGCTGCTCCGTTTTTCGACGGGATTCGTCATGAGCCTTTTGTCGGGAAGATGTTCTTCTGCCCGCCAGTACATAACCTGTTTTCTTCTTCTGGTTTTTTACACCTTCTGCTTCGGCGGGGCGGTCTGCGCCGTGCTTCAGGCGTTCGGGGTCGGTTTCGACTTTCTGACGGGGACGTACGGCGGGGAGATCTGCCTCGGCGGACTGATTGCTTTCGCGATCCTTTTCGGGAAGGGAATGGAAAGGGTCGTCCGTCTGATCTGGAAAAGGAGAACCGTATATCCGTTTTTACGCGATTGCGAACTGACCGTCGGCGGGAGAATTTTCCGGGCAAAGGGGTTTATCGACAGCGGAAACACTCTGTTCGACGGAGCGACGGGATTTCCCGTCGTCCTCTGTTCCCCCGCATTGTCTTCCCTGTTGAAGACGAGCGGCGCGCTTGCGGGCAGGAGGGGGAGAGAGATGGCGTTTTCCACCCTTTCGGGGCGGGGAAAAATTCCCGTGTATCTTTTGGAGAATTTACGGATATATACCGGCGGAGAAGTGAATATAATATACAACGTGGCGATCGGTCTTTCCGCGGAGTCCTTTTTCGGCGGAGGGGAATACGATCTCATTCTCAATCCCGCCGCACTCGGCGAGAGCGGGGAAGAGACTTTCGGCAGAAGGCGGTCGGACGGCGGTTGACGGAGTGTAAAGGAGAGGAAAAATGCTGAAAACCATTGCGGAAATGTTGAAGAGGTTCTTCGCGCAGAGCGGAGAGAACAGCGTGCATTATCTGTCCGGGGCGGAGGTGTTGCCCCAGCCCTATACGGCGGACGAGGAGCAGGAAATTTTATCCCGCCTCGAAGAGGAAGGGGAGGCGATACGGAACGATCTGATCGAACACAATCTCCGCCTCGTCGTCTATATCGCGCGGAAGTTCGACAATACCGGCGTGGAATTGGACGACCTCATTTCCGTCGGAACGATCGGACTGATCAAGGCGGTGAATACCTTCAACGCCGATAAGAATATCAAACTCGCGACGTACGCCTCCCGTTGTATCGAAAACGAGATCCTCATGTATCTGAGGCGGGTGGTCCGGCTGAAGGGAGAGGTGTCTCTCGACGAGCCTCTCAACGTCGACTGGGAAGGCAACGAACTTCTCCTCTCCGACGTGCTCGGGACGGATAACGACGTCGTCTACAAGGATATTGAGATCGGAGCGGAACACGAGATGCTCCGCGAAGCGATCGCGAAACTTTCCCCGCGCGAGAAGAAGATCATGGATCTCCGTTTCGGACTCGGAGGAAGAGAGGAGATGACGCAGAAAGAAGTCGCCGATCTTCTCGGTATCTCTCAGAGTTACATATCGCGTCTGGAGAAAAAAATCGTTTCCCGTCTGCGCAAGGAAATGAAAAAACTCGGGTGATCTTTCCGCCCCTCGCTCGGATTCCGCGTTCTTGCCGGACGGCGCTTTTATCCGTCGGGAAGACTTTTTAGGGCGAAACTTTCGCCTTTGCATAAAAACGGAATAACGAAGCATAATAGGAAAAGCCTGCCTTGGCGTCCCCCGTTTCCTTCCGTACATACTTTTCCGGATTCTTCCCGGAAAAGGGGAGGATTTTATGAGCAAGGTAGAGATCTGCGGAGTGGATACCTCTCGTCTGCGTCGGTTGACTTATCGGGAAAGCGAGGAAATGCTGAGTCGCATCAAGGAAGGGGACGCCTCTGCGCGCGAGACTTTCGCTCTGGCGAACGCGAGGCTCGTGCTGTCCATCATCAAGCGTTTTCCGCAGGCGAAAGTGTCGTCGGACGACCTTTTTCAGGCGGGTATGATCGGATTGATGAAATCCATCGATAATTTCGACCTTTCCGTGGGCGTTCGTTTTTCCACGTACGCCGTACCGATGATCGTCGGAGAGATCAAGCGGGTGATCCGCGGAAACAACAGTTTGCGCGTGTCGCGCAGTATCCGCGATACGGCGTACCGCATTCTGCAGGCCAGGACGGACATCGAGGCGGAGAAGAATGACAGCGCGACGCTGGACGAGATCGCGG
>CAMAJQ010000203.1 GCA_945835865.1 uncultured Clostridia bacterium | reverse complement strand
AAACAGTCCCTCCGGCGATTGATCGTATAAAATCGTATAGAAGGGATAGCATCCGACGGGAAGAGGAAGGACGATGACGGCTGCAAAATGCGTTTTCGAACGACGCGAAATCAAATACAGACTTTCCCCCGAACAGTATGCCGTCGTCCTGCCGGAAATATGCAGGCGATTGTCTGCGGACGAATACGGGGAGACATTTCAAAGGGGCTGTCGCAAGTTGATAAAAAACTTGCCGACAGCCCCCTTTCTTTTATGCGTTTTCCGGAACCTTACCGGAACAGAGAGATATCCTTCAGAAAGACGACGTCCGTACTTGCCTCCGCGTACGGTCCCGCCCCGTAACCCGTCAGCAAAACGGCAGTCGCGTTCTCCGGGAGAACGATTTCGTTCTCTCCTTCCTGAAGAACGACTTCCTTGTTACTCCAACTCCACAGGTGAGAATCCTCTTCTTCGGAAACCGTATAAGAAAGGCTCACGTAATCGAAGACTCCCCTCGTCTTGACGAACAGTTTCCCCTCCCGGACTTCCCAATCCGCAAACGACGCGGCAAGCGGCTCCCGTGCGAGAACCTTGCCGAAAAACGAATCGACGGAAGGAGTGATCCCGAAATAATGACCGTGTTCCAGGGAAGAAGAATAGGCAAAAAACGTTTTTCCCTTCACGAGTTCGGCGCTCTTTTTTCTCGAAACACAGGAAAACGCGTGGTCGGTCATGCCCGCGACGAAGAGCATCGGGCGGGTAGCGTACGGCAGATAGGAAAGAGGATCGTAAACCTTCTCCCATTCCTCTCTCCCCTTTTCGTCAAGGGAGGAAAGCCCCGCGGTGGAAAGCCCCCACGAATCGGTGGTCAGACTTCCGCAACCGTAGACGGGAGCAAAGGCACGGAACCGTTTATCTATGCCCGCGAGCATACAGGTAAGATACCCGCCCCAACTGATGCCCGTCGCCACCGTTTTTTCGGGGTTGACGAAGGAAAGAGAACGGAGATAATTGTGCGCTAAAACGCAATGCGTCAGATTGACGCCCGTCCAGGAATCGCAAAAGGACTTTTCGTCCGTGCCGCAACCGACCGATCCCCAAGAGCCGGAATGATAAAAGTACGGATTGGAAACGAGAAACCCGTCTTCGTCGAATCTCTGTCCGTTGAGGTCGATCGCAAGCGCGACGTAACCGAGATCGAGCCAATGTTTCACCCATTCCGTGAAAGCGTTTCCGCCTCCTCCGTGCAGAAGAAGCACTGCGGGAAATCCGCCGTCCGGCATTTCTCCCTCCGGTTTTCCGATCCAGAAGAAGGCGGACGAAGTCCCGAAAGAGGTTTCCGCCCCCGTCATCATATAACCGTCGACCCTTTCGTCGTGAGAGACGACAAAGTCCGTTTCGGGAAGGACGGAAAACAGTTCTTCCGTATTCAGAAGGCAGTTTTCCATCGTCACGTCCGGAACGTCGTAATCAATTTCCGTCTTTTTTCCCGCACAGCCGCCCGAAGAAAACGCGGACGCGGCAAGCGCGGCGCAGCAAAAAAGGCTCAAATATCTTTTCATCGTCTTATCCCCTTGCATTATCCTATACTGTCTACTATTATTTTAGCATATAAATCAACCTTTTGCAACTGTTTTTTTACAATTATATTATGACGGATTCTTCCCGTTGCGTTTCCGCGTTCCGTCCGAAAAAGTTATCCCCGTTTTCGAGACGTAATAATCGTCCGTCCAGAAATTTCCGTCGTCGCACCAGCCGGGCTCTGCGCTGAAAGTGCTGAACCCTACGAGTTTGGGATTTCCGCGGGAATTATGGAAGGGACCGAACAGATTTCTGAGATCGGTAACTATTTTCAACCGGACGGTGTTTTTCCCGTCGGAAACGAAATCGGTCACGTCGTACGGTCTGCCGTTCCAGAAACAATCTGCCGCGTGAAGCCCGTTTATCCATATCTCCGCGGCAAGCCCGCTCAATTCCGGCATGACGAGATATCTCACTTCTTTTCTCTTGTTCAGAAAAAAGGTGTTCTCAAACTCTGCTTCCCCGGCAAAAAACGGTCTTCCCGACAACGGAAGGCAGGACGGGTCAGAGGCTTCCCGTTCGGACAGCACGAAATTGCCCCGACTGAAAACGCAACCGTTGCCGCAGTCCGAAAAGTCTGATCTGACGGAAAAATCACCGAGGAGAAGAACGTTTTCCAGATCAAACGTATCTGCAACGCGGTTAAATGTGCTTTCGTCTTCCTGCATTCCGTCCAGAGCACCGACGAGTTCGGAAGAAACGTCGTACCGACAAGAAAGTTCCACGACGTTTTTCCCCCGTTGCAATTCAACGGGATATAAATCGAACGTGTCGCGAAAGTATTTTCCCTTCTTTTTTCCGGGCGTTTTGCCGTTGAAAGTAATTTCGAAACGGTCGCCGTTCTCTACTGCCAGTTCCGCTCGTCCGGAAATCTCCGATTCTGCGGTGAATACCATTTTCAGAAGGGCGCCCCTTTTGTGCAACATGATCCCGTTCAAACCGATGACGGACGTCTCCGGAAACGTCTCTCCGTCAATCTCAGGGACGCATCTGTCCATCGGAAAGACGTTTTTATCTTCCGAAAGAAGTTTCCATCCGCGCGGATCGGGCACGAGATATTCCGTTTTCGTCTCTTCCGCTTCTCTCTGATCCGTCAACGCAAAAATCCTCGTCTCAAGCGGTCTGAGAGTCTGCTCTTCGGAGGCGGCAAACGGCGGACATATCTTTTGTCTTTCGGGCAACCACTCCGAAAAAACACCGGACTTTCCGGAAAGAGAAAACCGTTGTCCGGAACATCGCGTGTTTCTGACGATATAAAAAGGCGTTTCTCCCAGATAGTATTCCGAGACGTCCACGTCGGGGTTGTCGCAACGGATAAAGGATTTTTCTTTCAGGTCGGAAACGGTTTCTTTCAGATTGTCTCTCC
>CAMAJQ010000202.1 GCA_945835865.1 uncultured Clostridia bacterium | reverse complement strand
TGCCGGGCTTTTTCTTTGCCCTTTTTTCCTTTTTTGCGACGGAGCCGTTTTCCTTTCCTTTTTCTTCTTTCGGAAAGATATCACAAACTTTTCAAAAAAAACGGTTGAAAACGCTTGCAAATTCCCGTTGAAGGGAGTATAATATTGGCACTGAAAGCGATAGAGTGCTAACAGTTTAACGATTTAATTGCTAAAACAATACGAGGTGACGTTATGAAAAGTTTTAAAACGCAATCCAAAAGAGTTCTGGATCTGATGATCAACTCCATTTATACGCACAAGGAGATCTTCCTCCGCGAACTGCTTTCCAACTGCAGCGACGCGATCGACAAACTGTACTATAAAGGGTTGAAGGAAGGGCTCACGGGGCTGACCCGTAACGATTTTTCCATCCGGATCGACGCGGATAAGGAAGCGAGGACGCTGACGATTTCCGATAACGGCATCGGAATGACGGAAAAAGAGTTGGAAAACAATCTCGGAACGATCGCGCAGAGCGGGTCTCTCGCCTTCAAGGAAGAGAATGCCGACGCCAAGGAAAAAGAGGACGTCAACGTGATCGGTCAATTCGGCGTCGGGTTTTATTCGGCGTTCATGGTTTCGGATAAGGTAGAGGTCATATCCAAAGCCTTCGGGGAAACGGAAGCGCACAAATGGGTGAGTTCCGGCACGGAAGGATACGACGTCCTGCCCGCCGAGAGAGAGGGCAACGGCACGACCATTATTCTGCACCTGAAACCCGATACGGACGACGATAAATTTTCCGATTATCTCGAGGAATACCGCATCAGACAACTCGTAAAGAAGTATTCCGACTATATCCGCTATCCCATCGTGACGGCGGTGACGAAATACAAAGAACAGACGGAGGAAGAGCGTAAGGAAGGCAAAGCGCGCGAGAGTTACAAGGAAGACGAAACGCTCAATTCCATGATCCCCCTCTGGAAAAAACAGAAGAGCGAGATCACCAAAGAGGAATACGACAAATTCTATAAGGATACCTTTTACGATTACGAAGATCCTCTCCGCGTGATCCATTTCTCGACGGAAGGCGCGGTGAGTTACAAGGCGTTGCTCTATATCCCCGCCAAAGCGCCCTATAACTATTATTCCAAGAATTACGAAAAAGGTCTGAAACTTTACACCGACGGCGTCATGATCATGGACCGCTGCGAGGAACTGCTTCCCGATTGCTTCAGTTTCGTCAAAGGGCTCGTGGACAGCGAACTGACCCTCAATATCTCCCGTGAAACCATTCAACACGATCGGCAGTTGAAACTGATCGCTTCCAATCTGGAAAAGAAGATCAAGTCCGAACTTGCCGATATGCTGAAAAACGACAGGGAGAATTACGAGAAATTTTACGGTGAATTCGGGCTTCAACTCCGCTACGGCTTATATTCCGGCTGGGGCATGAACAAAGAACTTTTGCAGGATCTCATCCTTTTCCGCTCCGTCAAGACGGAAAAGTACGTGACTCTCAAAGAGTATCTTGACGGCATGGCGACCGATCAGAAATTTATCTATTACGGAAACGGAAAATCGGTCGACGCGGTCAAAGCCCTTCCGCAGAGCGAAAAAGTTCTGGAGAGCGGATACGATATTCTCTGTTTCTCCGACGACGTGGACGAATTTGCCATTAAGATGCTCGGGGAATACGAAGGAAAGTCTTTCAAAAACATTCTCGGCGAGGATCTCGGTCTCAAAGACGAGGACAACGCGCAGAACGAAGAGGATAAAGAGATGCTGACCGCCATCAAGGACGCTCTCGGCGATAAGGTCTCCAAGGTAAAAGTATCCACCGTGCTGAAGAGCCATCCCGTCTGTCTCTCTTCGGAAGGCGAAGTCTCTCTCGAAATGGAAAAAGTGCTTTCGCAGATGCCCAACGCCCAGGAGGGGGTGAAGGCGAACAAAGTGCTCGAGATCAACGGCAATCACCCCATTTACGAAAAACTGAAGAAGGTGTACGCCGAAAATCACGAAGCCGTCAGGGATTATGCAGATATCCTGTACGCCGCGGCAAGACTTATTGCGGGGCTTTCCGTCGATAAGCCGACGGAGATCGCGGATAAGATCTTCACCCTTCTTGCCTGAAAGTCAAAAAAGCGTTTTGCCCGCAAATCGTTCGGTTTGCGGGCTTTTTTTGCCGTCAGGCACCGTCTGCACGGGTTCTTATCCGTACAAGTGCGCATCTGTACGGATGCGCATTTTATCAAGCGTTTTGGTTGCCGTTTACGGGAAGCCGCGATCGGGGAAGAACGGTTCTGACGGCTCCGGAACCTGACGGGGAAAATCACGGAACGGAAGCACGTGCGTAAAATTTCCTTTTTTTGGAAAATTTTTTTCATTTTTTGTTGAGATTCATCCGAGGATATGATACAATAAAAACGGAAAAGATTATGGGGAGGGCGGTTTTGACATCGCCTTTCAGGGGAAAAGGGAAAATGAAAATACGAAAGAAAATTGCGCTGCTTGCGCTGTCTCTTCTCTGCGTTGTTTCCTGCATCGTTCTGATCCCGTTGAACGGGAACGTCTCCGTCGCGGGATCCTGCGTGTACGAGAAAACGGATATCTCTTCCTTTTTAAAGAATCCCGAAAATAAGCAAATTCTTCTCGTTCACCAATACGACGGAAAACGGTATGCGATTACCGCCAATGCCAATAGTACGCAGGCGGCGGCGACGGAGGTCGTTGTGTCTTCGGACGGCAGTACGGTATCGGGAACGATATCGGGAACGATCACGAACCATATGCTCTGGAACGTCAGCGTGAAAAGCGATTCGGGAACAGAATACGTGTTTTTTGAGAACGTCGGAGCCGCGGGGAAATTTCTGAACAAAAATAAAATCGGAGCTGCGCCGATAGACAACAATCGTTTCAGAAAATCCGATTTTTTATCGGGATCGTTGTTATACGGAACGAACTCC
>CAMAJQ010000201.1 GCA_945835865.1 uncultured Clostridia bacterium | reverse complement strand
CAGCGGCGCCCCCCTTTTGTCCTGACGGACATTTCCCCCGTTTCATCGGGGGAATCACCCCTTGAGGGGGCAGTAAACAGGATTGGCTTATTATATATAGGATTGGCTTATTATAGATAGGAGTATTTGAATGCTTGATAATCGTTCGACGGAAATTCCTTCGACTAAGGACATAAATCAATCGGCTGACCGCAAACAGAGTTGGACCGATCAGATTCGCTACAATAAGTCTTTTGTGGCGAAACTTGCCTTGTCCGATTATCAGGTCAAAGAGTTCTACGCCTCTCTTGCCACGAAATTCCTTTCTTATCGCGGCGTCCGTTCGGTGATCGGCTGGTCGGGCGTCACTTTTCTTGCCGGCAGAGAAACGATCGCAAAATTCCTCATCAAGGGAAAAACGCTCTGTTTGTACCTCGCCGTCCCGCCCGAAAACTATCTCGACGGAAAATACCGCGCCAAAGACGTTTCTTCCGTCCGTAAGTACGAGAAAACCCCCTCTTTGTTCAAAATCAAGAGCGCGGGCGGGGTGAATTTCTGCCTTAAAGTCATCGAAAAACTTGCCGAAGAGTTCTCGCTCGAGGTCAAAGCGGAACCTTCCGAACCCGTCTCCGCCAAAAATTTCCTGTCCGATACCTTCAACAATCTTCTGACGCGCGGGCTCATCCGCGTCATCCGCTCCAAGCGTGCAAACGCCTTCGACGACGAGGAGGAAGACGTCTCCTTCGACCGCGAGGAGGAAGAGGAAGAAGACGAGATCGTCGAAAAAGAGGAGGAGAAAGACGGACCTCTCCCCGAGGGGATCTATTCGGATACGGTAAACACCGTTGACGAACTCGTTTCCCGCTACGCGCTTTACGGCGAGATCCTCGACGCGCTTGCCTCGGGAGACGCGACTGCAAAACTTTCGCGCAAGCTCATGCTCCGTTCGATCGACGAAATGTGGGTTTCCACCATCGAGGACAGCCTCCTCGCTCTGGACGAACTCATCCGCAAGCCGAAGGGCTTTATCGCCGAGACGGAAGAGGTGCTCCCCATCGAAATGACCAAAAAGATCAACGGTCGTTCCATTCAGCACCTTTCCATGCATACCGACTATATTTCCAAGGTGGAAGGGGACGAGGTCACGCCGACCAAGATGCTCAATATCTTCCGCGAGGACTCTCTTCTCACTTACGAGAACAAATTCCTGAACACCCTTTTGTCCCGTCTTTATATTTTCGTCAACCGCCGTTACCGCGCGGGGCTTGCGGGCGTGGACGAAAAAGTGACCGAACTCGAATTTTCCGACCGTTTCATTCACGGGGATTATAAAGGGAAAATCACCCTTTCGATCGAACTTTCCCAAAAAACGGAAGGCAAAATCGACGTCAAAAATTACACCTACGATTCCGGTCTCTGGAAGAGGGTGGAGAAACTGAACGGCATCGTCGGAGCGTATATGAATTCCTCCTTCGTCGCCGCCATGGGCAAAGCGTATATCACGCCGCCCGTCATGCGTACCAACGCCATTCTGAAAAACAAATATTTCCGTCAGTGTCTCGCGCTGTGGGAATTTATCGAGAGTTACGACGATTCCGGCTACGGCCTTACCATCGACGAAAAGAGGGAAGACGTCTCTCCCGAATATATCCGTCAGATCTATTCGGGCGCGGCGATGCAGTATCTTCTTTTCCGTCACAACGCGCAGGGCGATTACGACGAGGAAAAAGTCATCGCCTCTTACGTTTCGCCCATTCTCAATCCCCGCATCGTCGAGGAGATCGAGGAGCCGAAGGCAAGCGATTACGATATCGTCGTCCGCGATAAGGCTACGGCGCAGGAGAGAGACGTGCTGTTCGCACTCGAAGTCGCCCTGAATGCCGACGAGCAATTCGATTACGGGCTTAGCGCCTTGCTCGAGCAGTTCCCCGAGGAACACGCCGAAGAGCAGGAGGAGACGGAAGAAACCGCGGAACCGACCGCTGCCGCCGAAGAAGAACTTTCCGAAGAGGAAGAAGAGGTCGCCGTCACGAAAGAGGGGAGGATCCGCATCAGTCGGTCTTTCCACGCGAAAATGGCGGTCACGAACGAGCGCACGAAGGAATATTTCGAGGATTTCGCGAACTACGCGCTCTCTTACCGCCGCGTGAAAGCAAGAGTGAGCTGGAATTTCCTGACGCTCAACGCCGGGCGGGATAAGATGATCCGCGTCGCGGTCAAGGGCAGAACGCTCTGTCTGTATCTCGCGCTCGATCCCGACTCGCTCGACCGTTCCGTCCGTTTCCGTAACGTTTCGGGAATCAAAAAATACGAGGAATACCCCGTCATGATCCGCGTGAAGAGCGGGCGCGCCCTGAAAAGCGCGAAAAAACTCGTCGATCTTCTCGCGGAAAAATACGGGCTGAAATATAAGAGAAACGCCGTTTACCTGGTCAGCGCGCAGGATTACCCGGAAGACACTTTCGAAGGTCTTCTGCAGAAAGGATTTATCCGCATGTCGGGCGGGAAACCGCAGAGTCTCCCGGACGAAACCTTGCAACGGGCTGCCGAACGGATTGCAAAGGATATTGCCGAAGCCGCCCCGATCGCGAGCCCCGTTTCCGCGATTCCCGAGCCGTCGGCAACGCCTTCCCCGCTTTTGCCCCCCGCGCCTCCATACGGTGGAACGGAAAGGACGGGCAAAGCCGTCGGACCGGCGGACGAAATGGGCGTAAAGGGAATATCGGAAGGGGTCGTCGCCGACGATCTTTCCCGCCGCGCGGAAACGCAGGAGGAGGTCGCCGCGACGGAAACGCACGAAGAAGTTTCGCCCATCGAAAATATCGTCAGGGCGGAGAACCTCGATTATTCCAACCCGGAATTTTCCGGAAAAGACGATTCGGCAGGATTCATCGCAGACCAGATCGAATCGGGCAACCAGGAGATCTTTTCCGTCAAGAAAAAACGTTTCAGACTCTTCGGA
>CAMAJQ010000200.1 GCA_945835865.1 uncultured Clostridia bacterium | reverse complement strand
GCAGGACGACAGGGAAACAGGTGCCGACGTTCGAACCGAGCAGAAAACATACCGCCTGCGAAAATCCGACCGAGCCGCTCTGCGCGAAGAGGACGAGAACGCCCGTCACCGCGGAAGAACTTTGCAAAACGGCGGTCGCGAGTATGCCGTTGAAGAAGAGAAGTAAAGAATTTCCGCACAGAAAAAAAGAGCGGAACGCCGGCAGCGCGCGGAAAGCCTCCGCGCTTCCCTTCAGAATCTCCGCTCCCAGAAACATCGTGCCAAGCCCGTAAGCCGCCTCGCCGGACACCCGCAGTCTTCCCTTTATAAAACGGGCTATAAGACCGTAAAACGCCAATACGGAACCGAAAAGACCGACGTCCGCCCTCCCTCCCGCCAAGGAGACGATCTGAGCGGTCACCGTCGTTCCGACGTTCGCGCCCAGCACGGCCGGCAGGGCGCTTTCAAAGGTCAGGACGCCTGCGGCAACGAAACCGACGAGCGCCGTTTCCGCCGCCGCGCTGCTCTGACAGAGCGCCGCAGCCGCAGTGCCCGTCAGAAACCCCGCAAAGCGACTGCGGGAACAGGAAGACAGGAGTTTTTCCGTCCGCTTTCCCGCCGATCTCTCCATACATCCGCCGATTGCATTCAGCCCCGACAGAAAAAGCGCCGCTCCTCCGAGCAGCCGGATGAACTCTTCGATGACGAATCCTGTCATTTCTTTCTCCCCGACGATCCGACGTTTGTCTTTTTCCGTTGTTTTTTTGCCGTTTTTCATGCAAAAACACATGAAAACAACCATAACGGCTTGACAATTCTCCCGTCATATATTATAATATACGCAGACTGAAACGCCGTTATATCGCTTTTATCGTTTCGGGGCGAAAAAGGGTCGGCGAGGTCTTTCCGTCCGTTCGGATAAGGCCAAAAAGGTAACCGCATGAAAATCAAAAGAAACAAAATACTGCGTCTCGTATTTCTGATACTGTGCGACGTGGTCTCGGTCGCTCTGTCCATGTTCCTCGCTTATTTCGCCACCGTTGACGAAGCCCAATTGTCTTCCGTACTCGTCTTCGCGTGCGTCGGAAATCTGGTCGTCGCCTTCGGGGTTTTCTCCCTTCTCGGCATGTACTCGATCATTTTCTCCTCGGTCGGCATCATCGACGCGGTCAAACTCAGCCTTTCGGTCGTATCGATCGCACTCGTCAACGTCATTTTCGCCGCCGTCACGAAAGGGAAATACTACGGCATCGGGACGGCGCTCGTGTACAGCGCGTTTCTCTTTTATTTTGCGGGATTCGTCCGTTTTTCCAAGCGGATCGGAAAACTCTTTCTCTACTTCCGTCACAGAAACGACGGAAATAAAAAGCGCGTGATGATCGTCGGGGGAGGAGAAGCGGGGCTCGCCATCATCCGCGAACTTCAGACTTCCGACAAAGTCGCCTATAAACCCGTCTGCATCGTGGACGACAATTACGAAAAACTCGGTAAAATGATCTGCAACGTCAAAGTTGCGGGAACGACGTACAACATCAAAAAATACGTCGAACTGTATCGGGTGGACGAGATTTTCATCACCATGCCTTCCATCGATAAAAAGAGGCTGAGCAAAATCATCACCCGCTGTAAAGACGCGGGCAAACCCGTCAAGATCCTTCCCGGCATCTATCAGTTGGCGAACGGTCAGCTGACCATAGGCAATCTGCGGAAAGTCGAGATCGCCGACCTTCTCGGAAGAGAACAGGTTTCCGTCAATCTTGACGAGATCATGGGCTATATCGAAAATAAAGTCGTGCTCGTCACGGGGGGAGGAGGTTCGATCGGCAGCGAACTCTGCCGCCAGATCGCGACGCACCGCCCCGCCCTTCTCATCATACTCGACATTTACGAAAACAACGCTTACGACATACAACAGGAACTTCTGCGAAACCATCCCGGGTTGAAACTTCTCGCCCTCATCGCGAGCGTGAGAGACGCCGGCAAGATGGAAGACGTATTCAGGACCTACCGTCCGCAGATCGTCTTTCACGCCGCCGCGCACAAGCACGTTCCCCTGATGGAAACCAGCCCCTGCGAAGCGGTGAAGAACAACGTGTTCGGCACGCTTAACGTCGCCCGTTGCGCCGATAAATATCAGGTGGAGACTTTCGTTCAGATCTCCACGGACAAAGCCGTCAACCCCACCAACGTCATGGGCGCGACCAAACGTATCTGCGAGATGATCGTTCAGACGATCGGCAAACACAGCAAATACACCAAATTCGTCGCCGTGCGTTTCGGCAACGTACTCGGATCCAACGGCTCCGTCATTCCCCTCTTCCGCAAACAGATCGAAGAAGGGGGTCCCGTCACCGTGACGCACAAGGACATCATCCGCTACTTCATGACCATACCCGAAGCGGTTTCCCTCGTCCTTCAGGCGGGAAGTTACGCGAAAGGAGGTCAGATCTTCGTACTGGATATGGGAGAACCCGTCCGCATTTACGACCTCGCGTATAACCTGATCAAACTTTCGGGTCTGGAACCCGGCACCGATATCGATATCGTCTGCACGGGACTCCGCCCGGGCGAAAAACTCTACGAAGAAAGGTTGATGGACGAAGAGGGAATGCAGAAGACTCCCAACGGGCTGATTTCCATCGCGAAACCCATCCCCCTCGACGAGAGTTTCCTGTGGGAAAGTCTCGATCGCCTGTACGAAGAAGCTTATGCGGAAACCAACAGGATGAAAGATTACGTCGCCGCACTCGTTCCGACTTACCACATCGACCGCGAACACGAATAAAAAGACATCGGGCGTTCTCCTCGCGGAGGACGCCTTTCGGATCAGAGTCGGAAACCCCTTCCCGGGAGAAAGGGACTTTTTCCGTAATTCCGACGATATCCTGAAAAGCGGAGGGCGTTTTCCGTCTTCCGCTTTTTCACTCCGATCCTGCATATTAAGGATTTTTTTGCCAAAACTACGGAAGAA
>CAMAJQ010000199.1 GCA_945835865.1 uncultured Clostridia bacterium | reverse complement strand
TTGATTGAAAAAACAAAACCCCCGACGGGGCGGCGTTATCCGCTCCTTCGGGGGCTCTTTTTTTTGCGGCGTTTATTTCCTTTTTGGGGACGTTTATTCCCGGACGACCTCTCCGTCGGTCAGAAACCGCCTCTCGAAATACAGGGAGACGACGAGAAGGGAGAGGGCGACGAGGAAGATCATGATAAACTTCACGAGGTTGGTCCTACCGTCCGAAACGATAAATCTCGCCTCGATCCTGCCCGTTTTGCCGTCCCCGTAAAAGACGGTGACCATGCCGTTTTCGTCGGCGGTTGCCGAGGCGAGCATTTTGGTCTTTTCGCGGATGATATCCACGCGGTCGCCGTTTTCGTCGTAAACGGGAACGCCGTGGCGGTCGTAAACGTAGACCGAACGCGCGTTGGCGGAAGTCGGTGTGACGGCGATCGAAGAGAGGAGGAAACTTTCCGGAATATACCCCGTCGTCCGCCCGTCGGTGACGGCGAGGAAGCGCACGCCGTTGAAGGTCACTTCCCGCGAGGCGGTCAGGGGAGAAAATTCGTCCATTCTCTCTCCGCGGTAAACCTCGTCGAGGACGGGAAGGGAATAGACGGAAAAGGCGACGGCGGCGTAGCCCCTTTTCTCCGTTTGGGTGCAAGTAAAGGTCTCCGTCACGTCCGCGGTGCGGATGACCACGGCGTTGCCCTCGTTGACGGCGAGGGTATATTTGCCGCCGAGGGGGATCGCCGCCCAATCGAGCCCGTCAAGCCCGTCCTGCGCGGTGTGGTAACCGAGGAAGGCAAAGAAGGGACCTTCCGTCTGTTCGGGGTCGATTGCGAACAGTTTCGCTCCCGTCCGTATCCGTACGAACGAGGCGTTTTCCTCGTAGGCAAACGAGAAGTCCTCCGGCAGGGGAATTTCGTACGGGGTAGCGATATCCATCTGTTCGGGTTGGCTCGGGTCGGAACGGAGAATGAGTCCCGCAAAGAGGAAATACGCCGTTTCCGAATCGTAGGAAAGGCAGAGGGAAACGCATGCTCCCACTCCGGAAAGGTTGGAAGAGAGGGAAAGCGGTTTCGAGAAGGTCTTCTCGTACCCCTGATCGGTCTCCCCGTAGCAGACGATTTTATTGTCGTCGGAAAGCAGATAGATCTTTCCGTCGAAATCGGTCTGTATCTGTCTGAGCGCAAAGTCGGGCGCGAGGGAGAAAATCTTGCCGAGCGCCCCGTCGTAGCGATAGAAGTCGATCGAACTATCCCCGCGGACGCCGAAATAGATCGCGCCGAAGATGTCTGCGGCGATATGCGTGCCCGTCCCCATGACGGAGGCGGTCGTCTTGGCGATTTCCTCGAGGGTCGGCTCGGGATCCGTCGAAAGGCGATAGAGGGTCGCGCGCGTACGCGAACCGATCAGTTCGTTGCGGAGAAGGTAAAAGACCCCTTCCGAATAGGCGATATCGGCGACGCTCGTCAGATCTTCGCGCAGGACGAGGCTTCCGCCGAGCGTGGGTTCCCCCGTCTCGGAGATCTGTAACAGGCTGACGTCGTGGTCGGTGGCGTAGCACACGTAGCCGTTGCCGGCGGAAAAGGCGACGGGCGCAACCCCGTCTCCGAGGAGAATGCGGTTATAAGTGCGGTCTTCCCCCTTCGCGTTGCCTATCCTCACCACGCGGTCTCCGTCCAGCGCGTATACGACGTCCCGGTCGACGGCGATCTCCTGCGCCCGTTCGGAAAGGCGGTTGACGGCGCGCGAGTTGGTGGTGATGGCAAAGGGAGTGAATTCTCCCGTCGCGGGGTCGATCTCCTGCACGGCGTTGATGACCGTATCGACCACCCAGAGTTTTCCGTCCTTCATGCAGACGCCGCAGGGGTCGATCAGATTGCCGAGGTCCTCTTCCGTACGGGTCTCGTCGACGGCGAAAATCGTCGAAACGCCCCGCACGCTGTCCGGCGCGAGGGAGAACACCCCCCGTTCGGTGGTAAAATAGAGCACGGTTTCCCCGGCGGAAACCGTCTCCACGATGGAACGGATATTGCCGCCCACGTCGCCGATCACCTTGCTCGTCCCTCCCGAATATTCGTAGAGGTTGGTGTTGTCGCTCAGCGAATAATAGAGTTTTCCCGTCTCCGAAAGGAGAAGGCAGGTCGGCTTCGCCGCGTCGAATTTTTTCCGGTCGGCGGTCGCCTTCACGCGGAAGACGTCCGGGGAGGTATCGTCGATCTCGTCGAAATAGACGGTATTGCTCAGATGGGTGACGATGGTATTGCCGCAGATGGAGAAGGAAGACGCGCTGAACAGTCCTGTCGAAACGACGTCCGCCGCGGTGAATACGCGGCTCGGGGACTGAAAGTCGGTGATGTCGATCGAGTAGATCTGCGAATTGTAGAGGAAGAGAAGAAAGTTTTTATATCTTGCCAGCGTGAGGGCGTTCACGTCCGTCGAGTCGTCCGTCGAGAGAGAGGAGACGTCGATCTCCTTATATTTTTCGTTCCTATAGAGGACGATCGCGTTTTCGTGGGCAATGGCGACGAAATCTCCGTCGGCGGGATAGCGGCAGATCGCCGTCGGGGAGCGGAGTTCGTAATATTCGAGGTAACTTGCGGGAAGAAAGATCTCCGTGTCGACCCGTCGGCCGGGATCCGTCTCCGCACGGGCGCGCACGCCGAAAAACCCCGGGAAAATCAGGGCGCAGAAGAACGATACGGAGAGGAGGAGAAAAATTTTCTTCATGGTAGTACCTTGCCTGCCGCGGGCTGCCTTCGCGGGCGCGCGACGATTCTTTTATTCAGTATACCATGTTCCGCCGAAAAAGACAAGTTTTTCGGAGAACTTTCTCTCAAAATCGTTATTTTGCCTTTTCCTCCTTTTCTCTTCGACATTACCGTCCCCCTTCGGTTTTCAATTTAAGCAAATCCGCTTTACCGTCCCCTCAAGGGGTAATTCCCCCGATGAAACGGGGGAAATGTCCGTCAGGACAAAAGGGGGGCGCCGCTG
>CAMAJQ010000198.1 GCA_945835865.1 uncultured Clostridia bacterium | reverse complement strand
CTGATAATTCTCTTTTTGCAAGGATCTGGACGAACAAAATCGCCTATCTGTTTATTCTGCCCCTGATGATCGGCGTTCTCGGTTTCTGCTACTACCCCGCGATCAGCGGGATCGTCACCTCTCTGTACGATTGGGACGGCACGGGACTGAAAAGTTTCGTCGGTTTCGGAAATTATAAGGAACTTTTTGCCGATAAGATCTTTCTCGATTCGGTCGTGACGATGATCGTCCTTCTCGTCCCGAGGCTTGCGATCGGCGTCCTGATGCCCCTTCTGTTTGCCGAACTCATCTTTAATACCAGGAGCCAGAGGATGCAGTCGTTTTATCGCGTGGCGATCCTCCTTCCCATGATCGCGCCCGGCGTCGTCGGGATGCTCATCTGGCAGAACATTTTCGAACCGACGAACGGACTGTTTGCGGCTTTGCTGCGGGCTTTCGGAATCATCGGGAAAGACGTCGTCATCGATTTCCTCAACGACAAACAATGGGTGATCCCTTGTATCATCATTCTCGGTTTTCCGTGGGTCAACGGGACGAATATTCTCATTTATATCTCCGGGCTCACCGCCGTTTCGGGAGAAGTGATGGAAGCGGCGAAATTGGACGGCTGCGGAACTTTCCGTCGGATCCGTTCCATCGATATCCCTCTTCTCATTGGGCAGATACGCTATTTCCTCGTGTTCGGCTTTATCGGACTGATGCAGGATTACAGTCTGCAGATCGTCCTGACGAACGGAGGACCCGGCTACAAGACGTACGTTCCCGGATGGTATATGTACCGGATGGCGTTCACCTCCGGACGATACGGATATGCGTCGGCAATCGGAGCCACGATGTTCTTCGCGATTTTCGTCATTTCTTTCGTCGCGATGAAACTCATGAAATACGGACCGTTTTCGGACGTCAGGGAGGAGTGAAAGATGAACGTTTTCAACTACGTGAAAACCCATCGTAAGACGGTTCTGTCGCAGACGGCTCTTCATCTCGTCATGGCGATCCTCCTCTTCTGCATGGTGTATCCCCTCGCAATGTCCGTATGGTGCGCCTTCAAAACGACCGTTTCGTATGACGTGACCAAGTTCTATCCGACCCTTCCGCTGAAGGTGGATAATCTCACGACGGCGTTTTCCAAGGTCGGCAACTATATGTGGAATACCGTTGCCGTCGCGGTGTTCGGCATCACGGGGTCTCTGTTTATCGCTTCGCTGGCTTCGTACGCCTTTGCGAAAATGCATTTTCCCGGAAAGTCGATCTTCTTCATGATGGTTCTCGGACTGATGATGGTCCCAGGGATCCTGACTCTCGTGCCTCAGTTCCTGCTCTATAAAAACCTCGGGCTGAACAACAAACTGATCGCGATTTTATTGCCGCAGTTGACTTCCGCGCCCGTCGGAGCGGTGTTCCTTCTCACGATTTTCTTCAAAGCGTTGCCAAAAGATCTCTTCAGCGCGGCGGAAATCGACGGGGCGAACGACTTTCAGGTGTACGTTTCCGTTGCCGTTCCCCTGTGCATGGCGATCCTCGTTACCATCGCGATCCAGCAGATCAACGGGTTGTGGAACGACTATATCTGGCCGATGACGGTCATTTCCACCGATTACGAAAAGTTGACCGTTTCCGCGGGGCTGATCGTCGAATTCCGCGATCTCTATTCGCAGAATATGCCCGTTACCTATTCGGGATATCTGATCGCTTCCATTCCATTGTTACTCGTCTTTCTGTTCGGAAATAAATTCTATATTCAGGGTCTTGTCGGTTCTGCCATCAAGATGTAAGGAGATTATGAAAATCTGGATCGATACCGACGTCGGCGGTGATATCGACGACGCGCTTGCTTTGCTTCTCGCCATGAGTTCTCCCGAAACGGAGATCGTCGGTGTCAGCACGACGTTTGAAAATACTTATGCAAGAGCGGAGATCGCTTCTTCTCTGCTGATCGCCGGGGGAAGACCGGACGTGCCCGTTTACGCGGGATACGGCGTTCCGTACCGTGCCGTAAAGGTTCACGGAATTCCCGTCGATCCGGAAAAACTTCCCAAAACCTACGATCCCGCACTCTTTGCCGGCGCGCCCGTCCGCAAGGAAAACGCGGTAGACGCCCTTGCGGAAAGGTTGCGGGAAGAGGAGGGCATCCGCATCGTCACCCTCGGCGCGCTGACGAATATTGCACGGTTGATCGACTTATATCCCGACGTGATCAACCGCATCGAGGGGTTGTATATCATGGGCGGCGCTCAAAAACTCAATCTGAACGAATTCAATCTGACCTGCGACCCCGAAGCGGCTTCCGCCGTGTTCCGTTCGCCCGTCCGGAAAAAGATCGTCACCCTCGATTGTACCTTCCGCTGCAAGGTGGAGGAAAAAGATGTCGCAAGATTGGCGGCTTGTCGGAGTGCGGCGGTCAGGACGGTCACGAAAATGTACCGCCTTTGGGACGGCGAAATGTATCTGCACGACCCGCTTGCCCTTGCGGCGGCTACGGACCCCGGTTTCCTCACTTTTGAAAAAGGGGATCTGTTCGTAGAGACGGAAGGAGAATTTTCCCGAGGGAAATGCGTCGATCTGACCGATTTTAACTGGAAGCGGCCGGGAAGGGAAGATATGCTCGTCTCTGCGGACGTCGACGGGAAAGCTTTCGTGGAAGCCTACGTCTCCGCGATCGTGAAATGGGACGCGTCTCTTCCGCCGGAGGGATCCTTGTCTATCAGTAGATAAATTGCGTTTTCCGAAAAAGAAAACGGATTTAAATAAACTTTTTTAAAAAGGAGAAAAAGATGAAAAAACTCACCATTCTGGCAAGCGTTATCGCAAGCCTCTGTCTGGCATTCGGTTTCGTGACGATGCCGAAAGCTTACGCCGCAGACGGGTACTCCGCAAAGACTTACGTACCCGACGCAACCGATTTCGTCAATTACTGGGGCGGAGCGGACAACCTCAGCGAAAACGACGGAGGCGGCGTCTTTACCTTTGCGCACGCGTCGTTCACCGTTACT
>CAMAJQ010000197.1 GCA_945835865.1 uncultured Clostridia bacterium | reverse complement strand
CGATCCTCTCTGTAACCTACCTCGGAATCGAATATCCTGAAATCCCCTGGTTCTATCATACACCGTTTTTTTTAAAAAGTCAAGAGAAAGCCCGCATTTTCCTTTTCCCGCAATAAAAACAATCCGCTGCCGGGTCTCCGCCTTTCCGATCAAAAAATCTTTTATAATATGTCAAAACGGTGAAAACCCTTTGTTTATCAATAGCAATCGCCAAAATATCCCATCCCTTCTTTTCCTTCAAGCAAAAAGCCGCCGCGGGAAGCCTTTTTGCATCCGCGGCGGCTCTATGTTGTGATTGTTGATTAAAAACCGCCAAATAAGTCGATTATCGCAATATTATACGGTAAAATGACCACCCGGTGACGTTCCGGATCAATAGAAGAAGCAGAAAAGCCGGTATTTTCCTTCGTTGACCATCTTCGTGACGTTGCGGCGAAGTTTGTTTCTCGCGTCGACGGGGACGCCGTCCGCCTTCTTTGCGATTTCGTCGCCGATCAGCCCGCTCAGAGGTTTGCCGAAAATACTCACGCCGTCAAGACCTTTTTCCTCGCGGTTGGCTTTCAGGAAAGAGGCGAATTCCTCGCACTGCTCTTTGGTCCCCGAAAGGGGATTGACGGACGCGCCGACCTTCACGCGGATGACGTGCAGACACTCTGCGCCCGCGCGGATGGTCACGCCGTAGCGGCTTCCCTGACGGACGACTTTCGGATCTTCCACGGTCACGTCCTCGTCGGTGGGGAGTACGATGCCGTAGCCCGATTCCGTCGCGGCGGCGACCGCGCTTTTCAGTTTACCGTATTCCCGATCCGCCCCGCTGAGACGGGAAACGTACCGCATGAGATCCCTTTCGTCGGCGACGGTTTCTCCGCACGCTTCGCTGAGCACGTCGTAAAAGAGAGACTTATCGGCGTCGAGCGAAAACTTCGCGCTGCCCTCGCCCGCAAAGACCTCCGCAGGGGACGAAGTCATTTTCCCGACGGACGCCAATTCCTCGCCGATGAAGGCGAGGTCCTTCATTTTAGACGCCCTTTCCGCACCCCGCCTCGTCGCGTCGAGGATCTCCGAAACGATCCTGCTGTCCGGGGGAAGGGTTTCTATCCAGGGCGGCAGAGACACGTCGACCGAGCGCAGAGGAAATTCGTAAAGAACGGATTCCATCACTTCGGCAAACCCTTCTTCGCCGCAGGTGAGGACGTTCATCGGTCTGACCGCCACGCCGTATTTTTCCGCGAGTTCTCCCGCGAGTTTCCGACATTCCCCGCTTTCCGGGTCGGAGGAATTGAGAACGACGGCGAAGGGTTTTCCGATCGCCTTCAGTTTTTCCACCGTCTTTTCTTCGGCCGGGATATAGTTCGCCCGCGGGATCCCCGAGACGGAACCGTCCGTCGTCACGACGACGGCGATCGTGGAATGTTCCCCGATCACTTTATCCGTACCCTTTTCCGCCGCCTCGCCGAAGGGAACGGGAACATCGTCCCACGGGGTGCGCACCATACGCGGCTTTCCGTCTTCCGATCCGCCGACGGCGCCTTCGACCATAAACCCCACGCAATCGATGAGCCTCATCCTGGCGTTGGCTTTTCCCCGAAGAGAAACTTTCACCCCTTCGCTCGGGATAAACTTCGGTTCGGTGGTCGTCACCGTCCTGCCCTCGCCCGATTGCGGAAGCTCGTCGAAGGCGACGTTTTTCTTCGCCCTCCCCTGAACGTTCGGAACGAGAAAGAGCTCGGCAAAACGCTTGACGAAAGTGGATTTTCCCGTTCTTACAGGTCCCACGACGCCGACGTAGATATCTCCGTTCGTCCGTTCGGCAATATCGCCGTATATATCGTATCTTTCCATGCTGATGAAAGCCCTCCCACACGCTATCACGGTAAGAATCGTACGGAACCCCGACAGACGCGCCGCCGTCCTGCTCCGTATTTTTTCCTGCACGGTATAGTTTATGAGAGGGCTTTCGCCATTATGAATTTTTTTACGGAAAGAGAGAGAAAAGTCTCTTTATTTCAGAAGTTTTCCCACGTCGGCAAGCATGGCGTCTTCGTCCATACCGAGCGAACGAAGGAGTTCGTCGGGATCGTAGCGGTCGTAAAATTCCTTTCCGAGTCCGTAATTTTTCACCTTGACGCCGGAAGCGCCGAGACGGGAAGCGATCTTCTGCCCGAATCCCCCTTCGAGCACGCCGTCCTCCAACGTGACGACGACCGAATGGTCTTTCCCGATTTCTTCGAGAAGTCCGCAGTCGACGAGGGATGCGACGCGGGGATTGACGAGAGTGGGACGGAACCCGAACGTCTCCTCCACGCGGCGACAAAGATCTCTGCCTTTTCCGAGGAAATCCCCGAGGGCGATCACGGCGACCTTTTCTCCCTTCTGAAGGACGGAATAGCGGAGCTCCCCGTCGAAAGACCCCCCTTCCACGGTCTCGCCGCCCGGCATCAGGATCGCTACGGGTCCGCGGCTCCCGTCGATCGCCCAGTCGAGCATTCCGGTCATCTCGCCGACGGACGAGGGCGCAAGCACGGTGAGCCCCGGGATATTGGTAAAGAAGGAAAAGGCAAAGATGCCGAGATGGGTCGAATCGGTCAGCGAGGCAAAAGAGGTGTGATTGATGAGAAAGGTCACGTCGCTCCCGTTGAGACAGACGTCGTGAGAGATCTGATCGTACGCTCGCTGAATAAAGGTCATATTGGTCACGACGAGAGGTTTCACACCCCCTCTCGCAAGCCCGGACGCCATGGCGACCGCCTGTTCTTCCGCAATGCCCACGTCCGCAAACTGTTTGCCGAGAGATTCTCTGTCGGCGGGAGAAAGAGCCATACAGCCGGGCATATTCGGGGTGACGACGATGAGTTTTTCATTCTTTCCGGCCTTGTCGAGAATATATTCCCGCGCAACCGAAGTATAACTGCGCCCGCCGTCTCCGCCGAGAATTCTGCCCGTTTCTCTATCGAAAGGAGGAACCCAATGCCAGAACTCCCTGTTCTCCTCGG
>CAMAJQ010000196.1 GCA_945835865.1 uncultured Clostridia bacterium | reverse complement strand
CTTTCCCCGCGCGCCCGCAGGAAACGTCGCATCTTCCGTGCGGACCCGGAAAAGGTTCCCGGCAGACGGAAAAATTGTTTTTCGCGCATACTCTTTAAGGGTATGCTCTTTTTTTGCGAGGTGTGAAATGAGAATCGCTGTGATCGGAATCGTGATCGAAAAGGACAGGAAGGCGTCCGTTACCGTCAACGAAATTCTTTCGGAATACGGAAATTACGTGACGGGAAGGATCGGCGTGCCCGATTTTCAGAACGAGATCTTCGTGATCAGCGTGATCGTGCGCGCCCCGATCGAGGTCATTTCCGCAATGACGGGCAAACTCGGCAGACTGAACGGCGTAACCGTAAAAGCTGCCGTGACAAACGTTGAGATCGGGGACGAAGAGCCCCGGAAGGAGTGATTGATTATGAAGAAATTATTGGCAACCTTCATTGCGGCGGCGATGCTTTTCGCCTGCTCGTCCTGCCTTGCGACGGAATCGCAGGGCAACCTTACCGAAAAAACGTACACCATCGGCGTCGTGGACGGCGCCCCTGCCCTTGCGGTGACCAACCTTTCGGAGGGATTCGTCTACAAGGGAACGGAAGAAAACGTGACGGTGAACACCGAGATCACGAGCAATCCCCAGCAGATCGTCGCGGGGCTGAACAACGGGACTTTCGATATGGCGATCGTTCCGCTTAATCTCGCCTCCACGATTTACAACAAGGCGGCGAACGTAGGCGCGAGGCTCGTTTCCGTCAATATTTTCAGCGTGCTCTATCTCGTCGGGCAGACGGAACTGACCTCTCTGGAATCGCTGAAAGGAAAGGTCGTTTACAGCGTGGGGGAAGGCGGTACGCCCGAACTCGTCCTGAAAAACCTCCTCGATAAAAAGGGGATCGTCTACGAAGACGGGGATGAAGCGACCGATCCCGATAAGGTATACGTCAAAATGGTTGCGGAGGCGCCTCTCGCGATCTCCGCGCTCGCAAAGGGCAACGTGGCTCTTCTCGGCGAACCCGTCGTGACGCAGGCAATGGCGAAGACGGGCGCGCAGTACGCTCTCGATCTCAGCGGCGAATGGGCGAAGGTCTACGGCGAGGGCCGCGCTTTCGTGCAGGCAGGGCTCGTCGTCAACGGGACGGTTGCGTCCGATCTCGCGTTCGTCAGGGCTTTCGTTGAAAAAATGAGTCAAAACACGGATTATCTCTACGAAAACGTAGACAGTATTTCGGAAAAACTGCAGGGCATGGGAAGTTCCGTTTCCGTCGCTTTCACCAAAGCGACGCTCGACAGATGCCATATCGGTTGCAAGACGGCAAAGAGCCAGCAGGCGAACGTAGAGGCGTTTTTGTCCGCCTTCCGTCTTTCCCAGATCGGCGGCGCTCTTCCCGCAGACGAATTCTATCTCATCTGACCGATTCCGGTCGAAAGTGATCCGTCCGGATCTCCGTCCGGGCGGATAGGGTGAACGCATGAAAAAAACGGCAATTCATCTTCTGTGTTCTTTCGGCGCCGTCGTCGCGCTCGTCGCGGTCTGGACGGCGGTGGCAAAGAGCATGAACAGCGAAATGGTTGCTCCCGATCCCCTTTCCGTGGGACGGGAGTTCCTTTCCGTTCTGAAAAATCCGTCGTTTTTCCCCTCTTTTGGGGGAACGATGAAGAGGGTGGTCGTCGCCTTTTTTCTCTCGTTCGGGTGCGCGGTGCTGTTCGCCATTCCCGCCGACCGTTTTCCTTATTTCAAGTCGGCGTTTTCACCTCTCGTCGTGCTGATGCGCGCGACGCCGACGATGAGCGTTATTCTTCTCTGTCTCATCTGGCTGAAAGCGGCGAAAAGCCCCGTTGCCGTTACCTTTCTCGTTGCGTTTCCCATGCTTTATTCGGCTGTTCTCGGCGTACTTGAAAAGCGGGACCGCTCGCTCGACGAAATGGCTCGGGTATACGGGGTCGGAAAAGGAAAGGTTTTTGCCGGGATGATTTTCCCCTCGGTGTTTTCCGCCCTCTTTCCTCAACTTTGCACCACGTTTTCCTTCTGTATCAAACTGACCGTCGCGGGGGAATCACTCGCCGCGACCAAACTGTCGCTCGGGAGAGAAATGTACGTCGCGAGCGTGAATTTCGAAACGGCGAGGCTTCTCGCTTATACGCTGGTCGCCGTCGTCGCGGCGTTTCTGGCAGAACTAATTTTCAAGGCGGTCTATCGTGCCGTCGGGATGGCTGTCTATGGATATCGTCGTAAACGGATTGACAAAGAAATACGGGGATAAGGTCGTTCTCGACCGGCTGGATCTCCGTTTTCGGGAAGGGGAGATCACAGCGATCCTCGGGAAGTCGGGCGTCGGAAAGACGACCCTTCTCAGATGCGTCGCCTCGTTGACTCCGTACGAAGGGAAGATCGAAGGAGCGGAAGAAGGCGTGTCCTACGTCTTTCAGGAAGACAGGCTGATCCCTCATCTGACCGTGTACGACAATCTCGCTTTCACAGCGGGCGGAGGAGAGGAGAGAAGACGGGCGATCCGGGAAATGATCGCTGCGGTCGAACTGGAAAAAGAGGCGTCGAGGCTCCCGTCCACCCTTTCCGGCGGGCAGAAAAAAAGGGTCGCTCTTGCCAGGGCGTTTCTCTCCCCGAGAAAAGTGCTGCTGATGGACGAGCCGTTTGCTTCTCTCGACGTCGGACTGAAAAGCCGTCTTCGGAAAGTATTTTTTTCCTTGCACGCAGGATTCCCCAAAACGGTGCTCTTCGTTACGCACGACGGGGAGGAGGCTATCTCTTTTGCCGACCGCGTGCTCGTTCTCGGTGAAAAGGGACCCGTCTGCGACAAGCGGATCCCCCCGGACAGGACGACGCGCGACGTCACTTCGGCGGAGTGTAACGAAATCAGGCGGAAGATCTTATCCGCGCTCGAAGAAACCTGATAAAATTTTGAAAACCGTCTTTGGGAAAAGACGGTTTTTCAATTGATCAAAGAAAATTTTTCAAATATATAAAAGGAAAAGATCGTCGGAATTGCAGGAGA
>CAMAJQ010000195.1 GCA_945835865.1 uncultured Clostridia bacterium | reverse complement strand
TTCACGCAGATGGGTTCATGGAACGGCATGACTCGTCCCACCGTCGATATGGCGCGTTGGAGCACCTATTCTCTTCTGGCGTACGGCATGAAGAGCATCTCTCACTTCTGCTGGGTTGCCCCGAAATACGTGGCGCCCGAAAACGGCGGCGAAGGAATGCTTGATTTCGTTACCGACAGCAACGGCAACCCCACCGACCTCTACGAACCGATGAGTATCCTGAACTGGCAGATCCGTCAGCTCGGCGGTGTTCTGACGAACATCGATGTCAAACACGCGTATCATACGGCGAAAGTGCCTACGGGCGCGGAAGGGCTTCCCTCCGTGTTCCTGATGCAGCCGGCAAACCCGACCGATTCTTTCGTCTATTCGATTGCTTACGACAAAGTTTCCAACGAACCCTATCTCCTCGTGTTCAACAAAGCCCTTTCGGGCGGAGCAAAGGAATATACCTTCCGTTTCGACCTCGATTCGGGGATCCGGTCCATGCGTTGGTATAAACCGACCGATTACACGATCGACACTCTTCCCGATCCCACCGACCTCTCTACGCTGACGGCACCCGAAGAAATCGTCTACGACGTTTCTTCCGGCAGTTTCACGCAGACCTTCCTTCCCGGTGAAATGAAAGTTTATAAACTGGAAGGCGAGGGCGGTGCGCCCGTCGAGATCGTGGAAGACCTCGAAATGCCGGAAAGTTCGCACAGAAGCGGCGTTTACGTCGGCCCGCAGAAGATCACTTTCGCGACGGGCGACAGAGGCGCGAAGATTTACTACACCACCGACGGGAGTTTCCCCGAAGCCGGCGGCGCTGCGACGATGGAATACGACGGAAAAGCCGTTGAGATCGGAAATTACGGCGAACTTGCGACCTATACCGTCCGCGCGGTCAGCGTACGCGGCACCGAAGTGAGCGATATTCTCGACCTCGATATCGTCATCACGGACGCTTCGAGAAACGTCGCGAGCGGGAAAAGCGTCAAATTCTATAACAAAGATCTGACGGCGGAGATCGATTTCGTCGGGTTCAACGGGGCGACGAAGAACGCCGCCCACGTGACGGACGGCTCTTATGACGCCTGGAATTCCGTCGTTCAGACGGAAGAGCTCGGCTGGGCGGTCGTCGACCTCGGCGATACTTACACGCTCGACCGCTTCAATTTCTCCTTCTGGCACGACTGGTGGTTCGGCGAAGTGGAAATCAGAGTCGCAACGCAAGCCGATTTCTCCGACGCGCAGAGCGTTTACGCGATCGGGGCGATGCAGAACGTACCCGATAAGGGAACGACGATCACCCTCGATTCTCCCGTTACCGCGCGTTACGTCATGCTGTATAACAACTGCAAAGGAGAAGGGAAGTATTCGCTCTTCACCGAACTGCAGGCGTACACGTCGTACACCCCCGGTACCGATCTGATTGCCGATACCGAAAACTGGACGTCCCTGAAGAACGGCGCTTTCGTCAACGACGGAAAAACCATCCGCGAAACGACGGAATATCAGACGGACAACTGGGATAAGGCGTATAGTTATGACGCGAAGACCTTCAAGAACTTCATGATCGACGCGACTATGTCCATCGACGTCGCCGATCCGGGTGCATGGGGCTTTGCCGGATTCGTCATTTTCCGCGACAGCCGGACCGTCGTTCAGGGGCAGACGGGACACGGACTCACCGTCGGTATCGAACCGAAAGGGCGCGTCCTTCTCTGGAACGGATCGGCTGAAGTCGGTCCTCTCGACGCGAACATCGTCGGGTGGAGCGTCGGATCGACCTTCGATCTGAAAATCGTCGTCAACAACGGCACCATCGCGGTCGCCATCAACGGAAGACCGATCATGACCGTCACGGACGCCTCTTACGTCGGTAAGGAAGGTTATATCTCCCTTCACAGCGGTCTGCTTCCCGTCACCGTCACCAAACTCCGCGTGACCGAACTCGGCGAAGGACTCGTTTATCCCGAAAAGGGAGCGACGGCGTCCACGGTGGAAGAGGTGAAACTCGCCGTTGAGAAATATACGGCGGAAAAAGACGTCATCGCTTCTCTCGGCAACGAAGTCACCGTGATCGATACCAACGGGAACAGGCATAAGATCGGCGTCGAATGGGTTGCGGACGGTTACGACAGAACTTCGACGGGAAACTTTGACTTTATCGGAACGCTGAACGCTTCCGACCTTGCGGCGGCGGGGCTCTCCAACGCCTATCGGGTCAAAGCCTACGCGACGGTGTTCGTCCGCTCGGAAATCGACGACAGCGTATCCAGAGGACTTCTCGAACTTGCCGCCTCTCTGCAGGAAAACGAATATACCGCCGAATCCTGGCAGTATCTGCAGTTGAAGGTGAGCGCGATGAACGACATTCTTGCCAACCGTTTCCTCGTCCAGTCGGACGTCAACGTCGGAATGTTCCAGTTGTACGACGCGATTTATAAATATCTCGTTTACGCGGGCGATACGACCGGGCTCGATCAGGCGATCGCCGCGGCGGAAGAGATCGACGAAGCCCGTTACGCCGATTATTCCTACGCGGAACTGAGGCTGGCGATCGAAAACGCGAAGGCGTACAGAGATCAGACCTTCAAGACCTACGCGGGCGTGACGGAAGCGACGTCTGCCATCGCGGCGGCTACGGAAAATCTGATCGCCCTTTCGCAGAAAGAGACTTTCAGCGGCGAAAAGCCCGAGATCAGGGATATCCCGATCACGGTCGGATGTTCGTCCTCCGCTTCCGGTACGGCGGCGGCAGCCATGCTTGCCTCGGTCGGCGCGGCGATCCTCGTCGGCAAGAAGAAAAAGGAAGACTGATTTTCCCCTTTGCCGGGCGATCGGAAAAAGGGAAACACGGGGTCGCCGCTCGGGTGCGGCGACCCTTCGTCTTGCCCGCTATGACCGTTTTCCGCCGGAAAGGAGGAAATGATCCGGAAGGGTTCTGCCGAAAACAGTTATCTGACTTTTTCCTGGGACGGGAAAAAGAAAAGAAGAAAACGCCGACGCAGAAACCGA
>CAMAJQ010000194.1 GCA_945835865.1 uncultured Clostridia bacterium | reverse complement strand
GTGAGGTCGTTGGTGCCGAAGCAGAAGAATTCCGCTTCTTTCGCGATCTCGTCCGCGGTCAGGGCCGCTCTCGGGATCTCGATCATCGTGCCGACTTCGTATTTCAGGTTGGAGCCCGCTTCTTTGATCACGGCGTCCGCAGTCTCGACGACGGTCTTCTTGCAGTACGCAAGTTCTTTGACTTCGCCCACCAGCGGGATCATGATCTCGGGAACGACGTTCCAGTCGGGATGTCTGTTCTGAACGGCGATTGCCGCTTTGATGACCGCTTTCGTCTGCATGACGGCGATCTCGGGATAAGTGACGGCGAGACGGCAGCCTCTGTGTCCCATCATCGGGTTGAACTCGTGCAGGGAATTGCAGAGGATTTTGATCTCCGAAACGGTCTTTCCCTTCGCCTTCGCAAGAGCGGCGATATCCGCTTCTTCCGTGGGAACGAACTCGTGAAGCGGCGGGTCGAGGAAACGGATGGTAACCGGCTGACCCTGAAGGGCTTCCATAAGACCTTCGAAGTCTGCCTGCTGCATGGGTTCGATCGCGTCGAGCGCCTTCACTCTCTCTTCCACCGTCTCGGAGCAGATCATCTCTCTGAACTTATCGATCCTGCCCGGTCCGAAGAACATGTGCTCGGTACGGCAGAGACCGATGCCCTGCGCGCCGAGTTCGGCTGCTCTCTGAGCGTCGGCAGGCGTGTCGGCGTTGGTTCTGACGCCGAGTGCCTTGTATTTGTCGGCAAGTTTCATGATCCTGCCGAAGTAACCGCTGTTGGGATCGGCGGGAACGGTCTTGATGATCTTATCGTAGATCTTACCGGTAGAACCGTCGAGGGAAAGTTCGCTGCCCTCTTTGAAGATCTTGCCGGCAAGCTCGAAGTATTTTTCTTCTTCGTGCATCTTGATATCGCCGCAGCCGGAAACGCAGCAGGTTCCCATGCCTCTCGCGACGACGGCGGCGTGAGACGTCTGTCCGCCTCTGACGGTCAGGATACCCTGAGCGTATTTCATTCCTTCGATATCTTCGGGGGAAGTTTCCAGTCTGACGAGGATGACCTTCTTGCCCGCTTTGCCCTCTCTCGCCGCGTCTTCCGCAGTGAAGACGATCGTACCGGCAGCGGCGCCCGGAGAAGCCGCGATGCCTTTGCCGACGACGTCGCTCTTGTCGGCATCTTTCAGAGCCTTGGCGTCGAAGGTGGGGTGAAGAAGCATGTCGAGAGACTTCGCGTCGATCTGCATCAGCGCTTCCTGCTCGGTGATCATGCCTTCGTCGATGAGGTCGCAGGCGATCTTGATTGCGGCGGCAGCCGTTCTCTTGCCGTTACGGGTCTGAAGCATATAGAGTTTGCCGTTCTCGACGGTGAACTCCATATCCTGCATATCTCTGTAATGGTTTTCAAGGGTAACGCAGACGTCCTGGAACTGTTTGTACACGTCGGGGAAAACTTCCGCCATCTTCGCGATGGGCATCGGCGTTCTGACGCCGGCGACGACGTCTTCGCCCTGCGCGTTGGTGAGGAATTCACCCATAAGCCCCTTTTCGCCGGTGGCGGGATTACGCGTGAAGGCAACGCCGGTTCCGCAATTGTCTCCCATGTTGCCGAACGCCATCATCTGCACGTTGACCGCGGTACCCCAGCTGTACGGGATATCGTGATCCATTCTGTAAATATTGGCTCTGGGGTTGTCCCAGCTTCTGAATACGGCTTTGATCGCCTCGAAGAGCTGCACTTTCGGATCGGAGGGGAAATCGGTGCCGAGCTGTTTCTTGTATTCGGCTTTGAACTGGTTGGCGAGAGTTCTGAGGTCGTTCGCGTCGAGTTCGACGTCGAGAGTGACGCCCTTCTTCTCCTTCATCTCGTCGATGAGTTTCTCGAAGTACTTCTTGCCGACTTCCATAACGACGTCGGAGAACATCTGAATGAACCTTCTGTAGCAGTCCCAAGCCCATCTGGGGTTACCCGATTTTTTGGCAAGCACTTCCACGACTTCTTCGTTGAGACCGAGGTTCAGGATGGTATCCATCATGCCGGGCATGGAAGCTCTCGCGCCCGAACGGACGGAAACGAGAAGAGGATTTTCGAGATCGCCGAATTTTTTGCCGGTGATCTTTTCCATCTTTTCGATGTACTCCATGATTTCCGCCTGAATGTCGGCGTTGATCTGTCTGCCGTCTTCATAGTACTGCGTGCAGGCTTCGGTGGAGATGGTGAAACCCTGCGGCACGGGAAGACCGATGTTGGTCATCTCGGCCAGGTTTGCGCCCTTGCCGCCGAGAAGCTCGCGCATCTTCGCGTTGCCTTCGGTAAACAGATAGACGTACTTTTTCTTTTCCATTTAAAAGTTCCTCCTGAGATTTTAAGCGCCGCCCCACAGGGACGATCCTCCGCCCGACGGACCCCGAAAGGGACTTTTCCGACGCACGAAAAACCTTGCTCCGCCGTTTGCGGCGCAAAATAAACTTTTTCCGTTCTCTATTGTATCGCATTTCCCGAAGAATTTCAAGCAAATAAACCCGCTCTTTATAAAATTTAACGGAAACTTTATAAAATCTTTTCCGGAAACGCCCGACGGAACCCGGCTTTTCTTTTTCGAAAGGCGTTTTTCCGAACGACGCCCGCCGACGGGAAGGGGATACGGGCTCCGGAAGGAAGCGGGAAAACGCCCCTCGCCCGGACGGGCTCTTCCCCGACCGATACCCTTTCCGGCATATACCTATTATTTATCTATCCTGCGTTTTCCCTCGTTGCCGTCCGGATTTTTCCGCCCGCGCCCGTCGGAAAAAGTTCCCTTATTTCCGCAGGCGCGGGCGGAACGGAGAAAAGGTCCGCCCGTCTTCCCGCCCCGGAAAAGGAAACTGAAAGGATTGTTATAAGTTAGATTTATATCACCCCTAAAAAAATATGATAACAAAACGTGAGCAGAATAATTGATTTTTTATTATTTTTCGCGTATAATATCAAATATTAAACCTTATATTACAAATATCGTCAGACAGGCGGAGAGTTTTCCCGTCTCTCC
>CAMAJQ010000193.1 GCA_945835865.1 uncultured Clostridia bacterium | reverse complement strand
ATCAATACGGGGAATGCCGCAGAGGGCATTCTGAACGCTCTCAATCCGTCTTCGGCGTCCAAATCCATGCCGATGGTCGCGTTGAGAGGGAAAGTCATACTGCCGAACGTCACCACGACGTTCGACGTCGGGCGGCTGAAGTCTCTCGCCGCCGTCAACGCCGCCGTCGACGAACAGTCCCTTCTCTTCGTTTCGGCGCAGACGGACGGTTCGATCGAAGAACCTTCTCCTTCCGACGTGTTTTCCGTCGGATGCGTGTGCCGTATCCGTCATATCACCCGCATGCCGGGCGAAAACATCAGGGTGTCCGTCGACGCCCTCTACCGCGCGGAGTCCGTCCGCTTTGCCGACGAAGAAGGGTATTTCCGCGTGGACGTGGAGGAATGCGGACCCATCGTCGGGGACGCGATCGAAACGGAAGGATACTTCCGCTTCGTCAAGAGCGAACTGCAGAGTTACTTCGCCCTGCTCGGCGCGAAAGGGGATAAAGATCTCCTCTACACCCTTCTCGCCGTGGACGACGCCGATAAATTCGTCAACGCCGCGACCTATAACATGAAATTCAAGGAAGGCCGCAAACAGGAGATCCTCGAGGTCCGCGACGTCAAGCAGCGTCTCGTTCTTTTTTATAAATATCTGACCGAGGAGACGGAAATCGTCAAGACGGAAAAGATTATTGCGGAAAAAGTGAAAGCGAGCGTCGAAAAGAGCCAGAAAGAGTTTTATCTGCGCGAGCAACTCAAGGCGATTCATTCCGAACTCGGCGACGACGAGGACGAGCGCAAGGAACTCGAAGAGAGGATCGAGCGGAAAAAACTGCCCGAAAAGACGGACGAAAAGGTTCGGAAAGAACTTTTCCGCATGGGAAAGATGAACCCCAACTCGCCCGATTATACCGTGCTGAGTACCTATATCGATTGGATCCTCGATCTTCCTTTCAACGAGGAGAGCGAGGACCGCAAAGACCTGAACGAAGCGGAAAAGATCCTCGACGAAGACCATTTCGGACTGGATAAAGTCAAAGAGAGGATCGTCGAATATCTCGCCGTGATGAAACTGACGGGAAAAGTGAGCGGATCCATCCTCTGCCTTTACGGTCCTCCCGGCGTCGGCAAGACTTCCATCGCGAAGTCCGTCGCCCGCGCGCTCGGCAGAAAATTCGTCCGCATGAGCCTCGGAGGCGTGCGGGACGAAGCGGAGATCCGCGGTCACAGAAAAACGTATATCGGCGCGATTCCCGGCAGGATTATGTACGCCATGAAAGAGGCGGGTACGGTCAACCCCGTCATTCTGCTCGACGAGGTGGATAAAATATCGGGAGATCTTCGCGGGGACCCTGCGAGCGCCCTGCTCGAGGTGCTGGATCCCGAGCAGAATTCCACCTTCCGCGACCGTTATCTCGAAATCCCGTACGATCTGTCGAAAGTCCTCTTCATCACCACCGCAAACACCCTCGACACGATTCCCGCACCCTTGCTGGACAGAATGGAAGTCATTTCCCTGAGCGGATATACCCGCGCAGAGAAGAAGGAGATCGCCGAACGCTATCTCATTCCCAAACAGATCGCGGCGACGGGGCTGACGGATAAGAAAATCGGTTTCCGGGAAAGCGCGGTTTACGAACTGATCGACGGCTATACGAGGGAGGCGGGCGTGCGCAACCTCGAGAGAAGCATCGAATCGGTCTGTCGGAAAGCGGCGAAACTGTTCGCCGAGGAAAAACAAAAACGCAAACTATCCGTCACGGCGGAAAAAGTCGGGGAAATGCTCGGCGCACGGCCGTATTCTCTGACGGACGAACTGAGAGAAGACGAAACGGGGGCGTGTACGGGTCTTGCCTGGACTGCCGTCGGCGGCACGACGCTCACCGTCGAGGTCGCGCTGATGGAAGAGGGGAAGGGCGCGCTGGTCCTGACGGGGAAACTCGGCGACGTCATGCAGGAGAGCGCGAAGATCGCCCTTTCGTACGTCCGCCTGCACGCAAAGGACTTTTCCATCGATCCCTCCCGTTTTGAAAAGACGGACGTTCACGTTCACGTTCCCGAAGGGGCGACTCCCAAGGACGGACCGAGCGCGGGCGTCACCCTCGCCACGGCGATGGTTTCGGCTTTTACGGGCAGAAAAGTGCGCGGCGACGTCGCGATGACGGGCGAACTCACGCTGCGCGGTAAAGTTCTTCCCATCGGCGGATTGAAGGAGAAATCGCTCGCGGCGTATCGGCTCGGCATCAGAAACGTCGTGATCCCCAAGGGGAACGTCAAGGACCTCGAAGAGATCCCCACGCCCATCCGCGGCGAAATCTCATTCCATCCCGTCTCCACGGCGGAAGAGGTTTTCGGTTTTGCCCTTCGCTGAACGGTTTACTCCCATTTCGGGGAAAGGATCTCTTTCATGATCATCAAAAACGCTACTTTCATCACCTCGGCGGCGTCGCCGTCTCAGTTTCTCCGTCCGGAGAAGCCCGTGCTCGCCGTCGTCGGGAAATCCAACGTCGGAAAAAGTTCTTTTATCAATATGCTCGCGGGGCAGAAAAAACTTGCGAGGACGTCCGATACACCCGGCAGAACGCGGCTGATCAATTATTTCGATTTCGGCGACTTTATCCTCGCCGACCTGCCCGGTTACGGCTACGCGAAAGTCTCGAAAGAAGAAAAGGAAAAATGGGGAAGGGTGATGGAGAAATTTTTCTCCGACAGAGCCAACGTCTCCTACGTTTTTTCTCTCGTGGATATCCGCCACGATCCCACGGCGGACGACGTTTCGATGGTCAATTATCTCCATCGTTTTGCCTATCCCTTTACCTTCATTGCGACCAAAGCGGATAAGGTTTCCCGCATGGCCGTCCGCGAGAGATCGAAAGCCATCGCAAGATTTTTCCGCGTGACGGACGACAAGGTCGTCGCCGTCTCTTCCGAGACCCGTCTCGGCAAAGAAGAGGTCCTTACTCTGCTCGATACCGTTCTGACCAACCTTTCCCTTTACGGAAGGGAAGCGTCGACGGACGACGGAGAAGAGGAGACGGGAGAATAGAAGGGTCTGGAT
>CAMAJQ010000192.1 GCA_945835865.1 uncultured Clostridia bacterium | reverse complement strand
AGAATATTCCTCTCTCGCGGACAAAGCGGAAAAAGCGATCCTGAAAAAATATTTCGACCCGGAGCGGAACTCGTTTTCCTCCGGCAGTCAGGCCACGTACGCTTTAGGCGCACGGATATTCGGCAGTTCGGTCCCGGACGCCGGGGGCATGGCGGAAGCGTTCGCCCGCAGCGTGATCAACAGCGGCTACCATTTCGTTCTGGGCAATCAGTCGTACGTGCACGCGTTCGACCTGTTAGGGGAATACGGCTATGCGGATACGGTCATAAAAGCGTTGGTCAATCCCGAATATCCCGGATGGGGCTATATGGTTGCGAACGACGCCACCACCGTCTGGGAAAGATGGGAGAAGACCATGCGGCAGAAGATGCATTCGTTCTGCCATCCCATGTTTGCGAGTTTCGACGGGTGGTTTTACAACGCTCTGGCGGGGATCCGTTGCGGCGGCGACGCCTGCGGTTTCGACAAAATCGAAATCTGCCCGGTAAAGACCCGTCTGCTCGGCAAGATCCGCGCAAGCCTCACGACGGTCCGAGGCAAGATCAGCGTGGAAATCACCGAACGGGAGGACGGAAACACCATTCTTTCGGCAAGTTTTCCGCCGAACACCCATGCGGAAATACGCCTTGAAAATATCGTTTCCGTAACGGGAGATCACGCCGATGCCGGAACGGACAAAGTGACCGTGACCGGCGGAGGAAGCGTAACGGTCTGTTACCGGAAGGAGACAAGATGAAAAAATTCACGGCTGTTTTCATGGCCGCCCTGCTGGCGGTCACGTCGTCGCTCGCTCTGTCCGGCTGCGGGAAAAACCCGCCGGACGGCTCCGACGGCACGCAATCCGGCGAAAACCGCCCGGACGACCGACCGGGCGAAGCCTACGCGGCGCTGAAAACCGAGACGGAGGCAAAGGTGACCTATACGGTCAATGAAAAATACTCGGCCGGAGATATCGCCGCAATCGAGTACACGGGCGCCGCGTACAAGGGAGAGCAGACGAAAGTATTCGCCTATCTCGGGTTTCCCGACGGGGCGGATAAAACGGAAAAAGTGCCCGCGGTCGTACTCGTTCACGGCGGCGGAGGCACCGCCTTCCACGAATGGGTCCGGAAGTGGAACGACAGGGGTTACGCCGCCATTGCGATGGATACCGAAGGAAAAAGACCCGACTGGTCGAGAAACGGGCTCGGCGGTCCGGGCACCGACTACATGAAGGACGACTCCTCTCCCCTTTCCGACCAATGGATCTATCAGGCGTCCGCCGCAGTCATCAGAGCCACGACCCTTCTCGCCGCCGACGAACGGGTCGACGAAGAAAAGATCGGCGTCGTCGGCGTCTCGTGGGGATCGGTGATCACCTCCGTCGTGCTCGGCGCGGACGAGCGCCCGTCGTTCGGCGCGCCGATATACGGGTCCGGGTATCTTTACGACAGTTCGGGAATGTTTTCCGATTATGGGATCTCCGAAAAGACTTGGTCCCTCTGGGATCCTTCTCTCGCCTTCGGCGAATACAGAGCGAAGGTCCGTTATTTCAACTCCGATCACGACCCCTACTTTTCTTCCGACATCACCTCGCGTTCGGCGGAAGAAACCGGCTCGCAGATCACCTATCTGTCCGAACACGTACACGGACACGATACGGCGTGGGCGATCAGAGAAGTTTATGTGTTTGCCGACGAAGTTACCAAAAGCACCCCTCTTCTTCCCGAAATCACCTCGGTAAAAAGGGACGGAAACGTCGTCCGTCTGACGTTCACCCTGCCCGAAGAGGGCATGGAAAACTCGTACGCGGAGTTATACGTAAAAAACTCCCCGCTCACCTACGTGAACGTTTCGTCGGACGAAAAAATTCTCGAAAGCGATTATTCTCTTTACGACGCGCCCGTCCGTTTCGATTACGTAAACGGCAAAGCAGAGATCATTCTTCCCCCGTTCGCACAACTCGCCTACGTGAACGTATGCGTCAAAACGGACGAGGGAACTCTGAGAACCTCCTCCCGGCTCATTCCCCTGACCGAGGGCGCTATCCCGTCAAAAACGCAGATTAAAGAACTTATGCCTGCGGAAAAAACCGAGTGGACGGACGCTTCGGATTGGTGCGACGAACTTCTCGACGCCTACGTCAAGCCCTATTGGTACACCCGCGAGATCTATAACGAAACGGTCATGTTCGTGGGGGAAGAAGGAAGCGCGACCCTCCTGTTCACCCCGTCCGAAGTCAGAAAGGTATGCAATTACGGTCTGACCGAAACCTATCGGGAAGGGGTGGATTACGAAATAAAGGGGAATGTGATCAGAAGGTTGAAAGGCAGCCGCATGCCCTATTGGGAAGTCGACGAATATTTCCTGAAACAGCCGAACGACCCGAACATTATCGTGGAAGCGGACATGGGAAAGACGGACGTCCCCTTCGGCGAACAGAGATATCTGCCGTACGGCGAATACGACACTTTCACCTCCCGTCAGGTCGCGGTGAGTTACAGACACGACGACGTCTTCCGGGGAGAGGTCCCGTCCTTCCAGGGGGATAAACTGCAGAATTTCGTTTCCAAGGTCAGAAGAGGCGAAAAGATCAACATGATCGTATACGGCGATTCCGTCGCCACCGGCTGCAATGCAAGCGGAACTTCGTTCGGCGGAAACGTCTCCCCGCATATGCCAGACGCCTATCATATCGTAAAACGGTATACCGAAAGGAAATACGGCTGCGAGATCGCCATCGACAATCAGGCGGTTGGCGGCTGGCGGATATCCCAGTGCCTCAACGCCTATCACGAGAAGATCTCCGGCAAATCCGTCGACGTCATGATCCTGCGGATCGGCGGAAACGACACCGCAACGACGGAGAGCGATTACCGATACTATCTCAACTCGATCATCGACGCGTTTTTCAAAGATTATCCTTCGGCAAACCTGATCATTCAGACGCCCGAACGCCCGAACGGACAGGCGGCCTCTTACTGGACGGGGAACATCAGATACATTCCTTACTGGACGAAAACGACGGTGAAAAACCATCCCAGAGCGGACAGGATCGCCGTTGCCGACGTTCAGGC
>CAMAJQ010000191.1 GCA_945835865.1 uncultured Clostridia bacterium | reverse complement strand
TCTGCGTGCCGAACTGCCCGTCCGTCGTCATGAGAACCCTGCCGAAGTTCTGCACCGATTGGATAAAGGAAAGAATGAATACGTATTTGATCTGCGGCGAGATCATCGGCAGATCGATGGTGAATATCCTCTTCCACAATTTGCATCCGTCGAGTTCCGCCGCCTCGTAATAAGAAGAGGGAACGTTGACGAGCGCGCCGAAAAAGATGAGATAGGAACCGACGAAGGGGAACCCCATCATGATCAGGGAAACGATGCCGTGATCCTGCAGAAACTGCACCGGTCGGAACCCCTCCCCCGAAAACAGTTTCAGTACGGTATTGAGCACGCCGTCCACTCCGTAAATCCCCTTCTGCCAGATCAGGAGATTGGCGATCCCCGGAAGGACGGACGGCAGGAAGAGAACCACCCTTGCGAAAGTGGAATATTTCGCGCTGCGCATAAAGGTGAGACACAGGGCGAAAATACAAGGGGGGACGAGGGCGACCACGATATCCGACAGCAGGAAGATCACCATATTGCGGAAGGCGATCAGGTTGGCGGAATCGGAGAATATTTTGACATAGTTGGCAAAATCGTTGAAATGCATGGTGGGGTTATCCCTCGTGTAATCGAAGAAGGACAGCACCATGGAAGAAATGCCCGGATAATAACAGAATACGACGAGCATCGCGAGAGAACAGAAAATGATGACGTACAGCCACCGGTCCCGGACGATTCCCCTGAGCGTGCGGAAGAATCTGGCGTCGTACCCTTTCCGGAACGTCACGAACCCCGCGAAGACCGCCGTGACCGCGGAAAGGGCGGCGAGAACGGCGAAGCCGATGCCGAGCCCCCTCGTCACTTTCACTCTTCCGAGAGCGCGCACGTCCGCGAAGAGCAGTTCTTTGCGGTCGGGATTGCTCTTGTCGTTGCCCGCGCAGACGGTCACGAGCCTGTTTCCCGAGGCGGGAACGCACAGATTGGAAATATAAAACGCGACTTCCGCGACGTAATCGACGGAAAATTCGTCCGCGTTCACCACCGTCACCGAGGAAATGTTCTCGTAACCGAGGAAGAGACGGTCCTCTTCGACGGAGTAAAACGCCGCGCCCTTCGCCGGGGTGTTCGGCAGGGAGATTTTTTTCCCTTCGACCTCTTTGAAGTCCTTGTCGAGAGCGACGAGTTCCGCGTTCGTCCCGGCGACGTATACGATCCCTCTTTCGCGGTCGTAGAGCGCGCTGTTCGCGGCGAGCTGCTTGATCGTCGTGCGGTATTTTTCCTTATCGTAACTTTCCGCGGGAAGGGTCACCGTACCCGTCGGATCCATCTCCGCGCCGATCTCTTCGAGTTCCTCTTCGGTGAGATACTCGAAACCGTTCAGAGAAAAATTTTTATCGATCCGATGGTATTCCCCTTCGCCCGTCACGACGAAAAGGTGGTCCTCGTCGGTGTACATTCCGACGATCGTTCCCGAAACGACGGGAATGAAGAGATAGCTGGAACCCGTTTTCCTGCAGGTATACATATCCCCTTTTGCAACGGGCGAACCCGAAAGGGCGTTTTTGGCGTATTTGAAGAAGGTCGTATTTCTTCCCGAAGCGACGGCAAAATAAGCGTAATCGTCGTCGTAAGTCACCGCCTGCCAGCCGCCGGACATTTTTCTGACGAAGGTCTTCGAGAGCGAGGAGCCGTCGTCCGAAAGGAAATAGACGTCGTAATTCTCGTCAAAACAGAGGATCCCGTCCAGTTTGGGATCGACGGACATCGCCCGGACGGCGGTGCCGTTCAACCCGCACGAATAAAGGGCGTTTCCCTCTGCGTCGCATTTGACGATCTCCCCTTCCGACGTCGCGTAATACCACCCGTCGTCCCGATAGGACCTCGCCACCCTCGTGACGGCGGAACCGTCTTCGGGGACGATCGTCCTGTTTTTCGGCACGAGGGAAAAGAACACGACCGCCGCTACGAGAAAGGAGATTGCGAGCACCGTCGCCGTCGCAAAGACCGCCGCCCGCTTTTTTCTGATTGCCATAGTTCTCCCTTCCGCTTTACGCCGCAGTAGGCGTTACGCCGGGGCGCTGCCACAGCGTTTTGCTCCACCTCATCGTCTCGCAGAGGCTGTCGAACCCCTTGCGGACCGCCGCGTCCCAGGTCGTCTGGAAGTCCAGCACGGCAGCCTCGGCGGAATCGTACGTCTTCGTCGCGAGAAGATTCTGCACGACGTCCAGATGCGCCTTGCGGCTGTCGGAAGAACCGTTCACGTGATAGATGAAGTTGTTGTTGAACCAGTTGACGTCGCACAGCCCGTTGAAACTGATCTTATCGCTTTCAAAGAACTGTTTCCAGGAAGCGGGGATCGCGAAATCCTTGACCGTGGAGAGTCCGTCGGGAGCGATATTCTGCGCCAGAAGAGCGTTATAGTAAATGGACTGCCCGTAGGGAGACATAAAAAACTTGATGAAGTCGACGTTGAGTTCGTTCTGGAAGTCGTCCTTGCCGTGATTCATGACGGAAAGATACCCCCCGTTGCCTCCGACGTCGCGGACGAAATCGGTGTTGACGTGTTTGGTCTCGTGCCGGCAGATCATCGCGGGATAATCGAAGAAATCGATCCCGAAGCCCCTGTCCTCCGTGCCGAAGGTCAACCCGAAGCCCGTGTAATCGAGCAGAATGACGGGGGCGGAATCGTCCTTGAAGGAGAGGAACTCGTCGCGCGCGTCCTCGAACTTTTTCGTTGCGAAATCGCTCGGAAGATAGGGGCGCAGGCGGTAGAAGTTTTCGATCAGACAGGCGAATTTATCGCTCATCGCGCCCGCGTAGGTCAATCCGTTTTTATCGGCGTTGTATTCGTTGTTTTCGTCGAGAATGGCGTTCCACATTCTCGAAATGCTCGGGTTGTATCCTCTGTCCGATTCCGGCTGAGGATCGGTGAGGGAGAAATTGAATTCCTTCGCCGTATCGCTGTAAGCCGCGTCTCCCTCCTGCACGTTGATCTCGGGATAGAGTTCACGGTAATACTGATCCCCGTAAATGCGGAAGAGCCAGGCGACCTGCGATTCGTTGACGGACGCGCTGTTCCCGGCAAGC
>CAMAJQ010000190.1 GCA_945835865.1 uncultured Clostridia bacterium | reverse complement strand
GACGATCATACCGTCTCCCCTCCCTCAATACCGGATCTCTACCGCGTCCAACCCGAACGGAACGAGTCTCGGGCTGTCGGAATACCATTCGTTCGTCTTTTCGTCCTTCCAGCGATTGCGCAGCGTAAACGTATCGGCGTTGATATTGTTATCCGGCTCGGCTAGAAAATGAAAAGGTCCTATCTTGTTACGTAAAGTGGAATAACAAACGAGTTCAACGTTTCCGTCCGTCAGCCGATCGAGCATTACTCCGTCGTTCAGCATGACCCTGTACGTCTTTCCGTCTGTCCGGACGAGACATTGAGAAAAATATCCTATCGGTCTGATATAAACCGGCGTCCGGGATTTTTCCGCCTGAACCCGATATACGACAGACCCGCAAACATTTCCGTACCCGTGCCTCGTCAGATCGCCGGCGCACTTTTCCCGGGGAGAAACCAGCCTGTGACCCTCCGTATCGAAATGCCCGCTCACGTAGATCTGATCCAGAAAAGTATGGTACGTAGTCCTGTTGAGTATGCTTTCCGGCACGTCCTTTCCGTAAAGGACGTCCCCCTTTGCATTTTCCGGAGAAAAATCGACCAGATAAGAAAAAACGTTTTCCCCTGAGCGCGCCTTCACATCCGCTTCCATGAAATTCACGTCCGAATCGGAAGGTCTGAACGAAACTTCTTCGCCGTTGAACCGAATCTGCCGCGCAGGCTGTTTTTCCGCGGAAAGTTTCACAAAGCGTTCTTCGTCACTCTCAAAACGGAATTCTGCCTTCAGTTCCCCTCGATAACCGTATTTCGCCAACGTCTCGAACACGCCGTAAACGTATCCGCTCAGCCGTTTTCCGTCCTGCAGTGCGACCGTGACCTTTTCAACGGTAAGGTTGTTTTCGTCCGAAGCGACGGGGACGGGGCGATAGCGTTCTGCCCGCGAAAACCCGGGGATTTCATTTTCGTAATCCCCGCATTTTTCCAGCAGAAGAGATCGCTTCCCGTATACGACGTGCTCTTTTCCCGACCGATAGCCTTTCATTTCCGTAAGGTCGACCGTTGCATACGCCTCCTCCGTTCTGATCGTAACGGGATCTTCGCCCTGATTGACGAAAAACAGAAAATGCCTTCCGAACGCCTTTCTCGCGCTCATGCTCACGTCTCCTCCCACGGTGACCCGAACGGGCCGGGGAAGATCCTCCGCCTTACAGTTGCTCACGACGGACAGAGGGCGGAATTCGCCGTCAACGTATTCTGGCGTTCTCCCCTCGATGAGGATTTTCCCTCCCTGCGCCTCGAAATCGGAAAGCAACCTGACCGTGGAACTTTTCAGTTCTCTGCAATTTGCGACGACGATCGCAGAATATTCCGCTTTTCCGACGATAAGTTTTCCGTCTTTTACTTCTGCAAATTTTTCCGCGATCTTCTCGTTGAGAAAATGGTATGGGACGCCCGCCGTGCGGAGTCTGCGCAGAATTTCCTCAAACGGCTCGTCCGTCTCCCGAAAACTATCCTTCTCGTTCAGGCGGACATAGTTTAAGTAAACGCTCTCCATCGGCGGGATCACCGCCACGCAGACTTCTTCTTCAGAGTTGGCAATCAGGTAACCGAGCCGCGCAAAATAGTCGTTAAAATCCTTATAGCCTGATATCCAAGGCATCATTCTGCCGAACGACGGCGGGCAATCCGTCTTGCCTTGTCCCGCAAAGGAATAGTTGTAGAGATGCTGCACCATCAGATCGACGCCGTACACGTACTGCTTGTCCGCAATCGCACGCATTTCCAAGGGCGTCGTCGAATATCCGCTTACCCCGAAGGTCTCCGTGAGCGCGAGCCGATTCCTCGTCTGCGCACACACCGAACCCAACGCCTTTGCGGAAATCTCCGCCGTCATATCCTTTGCAAGGTTATCGATCGCGGGAATATGTTCGTACAGATAACTCGTCGTACAGTCCGCTCCGCCCCACATCTGCGTCGTCAGCCGCGTTTCCTCCACGCTGTGCCCCGTCAGCATACAGCCGTGCGCGTCGCACCAACTCTTGATTCTCGCATAGAAGTTCTCGCAATACAACCGGTTCAGGATCGTATAATATTTTACGCGGAACGGATACCCGTTTTCATTATCTACGACCAGGTAGACGAGTCCGTCTTTAACCTCTTCTCCGTATTCTCTCTGAAACTCTTCCTCCACCCGATCGGAGTACGGCGTTTCGGCGCGATAATACTGCGGCTCGTCGGTAAAAAAGCCGATCAGTTCTTTCCCGAAACTATCCGGAAATCTCTGATAATATTTTTCGTGCGTCTCTTCCAGAAAGGCGTCCGTCACCTCGGGATTGAGAATATCCGTATAGGAATCGGAAAAGCGTATGCGAAGATTATGATACTCCTCCGCCCCGCACGAACCCTTCACCCGCCTTGCCACGCCCTTTTCAAAGACGTAAACGAGATCCGCGGATGCGTCGAACCGCTGCGTTTTCTCATAGCGCAGATATCCGGCTCTGAATTTCTCGTTTTTTAACAGTTTTCCCCCGGCAGATCCGCTCGGCCAGCCGTTTTCATCGTAAATCCATACTTTCATTCCAAACTTTTTCGCCGTCTGCAATGATTTCTCCACCATACGGAACCATTTTTCTGAAAGATATTCGGTAACCAGCCCCATTCTCGCGTGGAACACGAATCCACCAAGACCGTACGCGTGCATTTCCCCGATCTGCCTTTCTATCTCGCTTTCATCCAGATCGGAGTTGATGCTCCAGAAAGGAATCGGTCTGAAAAAATCCACCTCGCCTTCTTTTATGTTCTGCAAAATCGTTTTTTCTTTCATATCCGTTTTTAAAGATCGAAATCTTCTCCGAGTAAGGTCGTCAGGATGACCTGCGCATATAGTCTTATCAGAAAATCGTTGGGATGGTTGATGTTGTTAGCCGTCATATCGCGATAACGCTTTCCCGCGGAAAGCAACTGACGGTGCATCGACGTGACGTCCGCCGTCGCGACGTAACCGTAGTCCTTTTCAAGTCCGAGCAACTCACGATAAAAATATATCTGATTGGCATACCAGTTCTCGTCCGCCTCGTCGTTCGGCAGCATAGGCGAAATC
>CAMAJQ010000189.1 GCA_945835865.1 uncultured Clostridia bacterium | reverse complement strand
ACGTCCGCGATCTCGCGGCAGCCGCGACGGAACGGGCAAAGATCCTTCCCGATTTCAAAGGCGGATTCGAGGAAGAAAGGATCGCCGCCCTGACCGTTCTCGAAAGATCCGTTTATGAAAAAGTCGAAAACCTGGAAGAACTTCTCGTCAACTCCGAAATCGGGGATTCTCTGAAAAAAGCCGAATATTTCCGCTTTAAGATTTTCGTCGCCATGCAGACCCTCCGCACGGACGTCGACGCGGCGGAACGCATTACCGCGGCGAACTATTGGCCCTACCCCTCTTACGGAGAACTTCTCTTCGGCGTCAGATAAAAAACGACAAAACAATTCGTCCGCAGAACCTCCCCGTTTTCAGGGTGGTTCTGCGTTTTTCTTTCCGTAACGAAAAACCCCGGATCCGCTGAGCGGAGTCGGGGTTTCGCGTTTATTTTCCGGCTTCGCCGTCGCACCAATAACAACGGACGACGCCGCGTTCGTCCCGGTAAAAAGAGGAAGACAAACCTCTTTCCGTTCCGCAAACGCAATGGGGATTGCCGCAGGAATAGTTCCCCGTTACGGGAACGCCTTTTTTCCTCGAAACGTCGCTTTGCTCTTTTTCTTTCAGCAGTTTGAGAATCAGAGCCATGCGCATGTATTTTCCGCATCGGGTCTGCTCGAAATAACAAGCGCGTCTGTCGGCGTCCACCCCCACGGCGATCTCGTCGACCCGCGGCAGGGGGTGCATGACGATCATGTCTTCCCTGGCAAGTTTCATCTTTTCTTCGTCGAGGACGTAAACGCCCGCATGTCTCAGATATTCCTCCTCGCTTGCAAAACGTTCTTTCTGGATCCTCGTCATATAGAGAATATCGACTTTTCCGACGGCTTCCTCGAGACTTTCCGTCTCCTCGCAGGGAATGTTTTTCTCGTCGATATACTCTTTTCTGACGAAATCGGGAAGCGCGAGTTCTTTGGGAGATACGAGAACGTATTTCGTTCCTTTGTAACGCGACATGGCGTGAATGAGAGAATGGACCGTTCTCCCGTATTTCAGATCGCCGCAAAACCCGACCGTCAGGTTTTCAAACCTTCCTTTTTCCTTTCGGATGGTCAGAAGATCGGCGAGCGTCTGCGTCGGGTGATAATGCCCTCCGTCTCCCGCGTTGATGAGCGGGACAAGCGAACGGGAAATCGCGACGTAAGGCGCCCCCTCTTTCGGGTGCCTCATCGCGATGATATCGACGTAGCCGGAAACGACTTCCACGGTGTCCGCCAGACTCTCCCCCTTGACCGAAGAACAAGACCCGGGATCGGAAAAGCCGATCACGCTTCCGCCGAGAGAAATCATTGCGGATTCAAAACTGAGACGGGTACGCGTCGACGGCTCGAAAAAGAGGGTGGCAAGCGTTTTATGTCTGCACGAATCCTCGTACTTTTCGGGATGAGCCATCATGTCCTGCGCGGTCAGAACGAGTTCGTCGATCTCCTCCGTCGTGAGGTCGAGAATATCGAGAAGATGCCTCATCGCTTTTTATCTCCCGATCCAACTCTCGTCCGAAGGGTTATCGCGGAAGGCGATCAACCTCTTCACGTCGTCCGTTCCGACGTATCCCTCTTCGGCGGCGATTTCCGCGATCGCGTCGAAATCGGTCAGGCTGACGTTGCGGACGCCCGCGGCTTCCAGCCTTTCGATCCCCTTCTTCATCCCGTATGTAAAAATACTGACGATACCGAGAACTTCCGCTCCGGCTTCTCTTAACACCTCAACGACTTCGAGCACGCTGCCGCCCGTCGAAATGAGATCTTCCACCACGACGACCTTCTGCCCTTTTTCCAATCTGCCTTCGATCTGATTCTGCCTTCCGTGGTCCTTCGCCCCCGAACGGACATACCCCATGGGAAGCCCGAGCAGGTGGGCGGTGATCGCCGCGTGCGCGATACCCGCGGTGGACGTTCCCATCAGCACTTCGACTTCGGGATACTCCCTGCGGATCGTTTCGGCGAGGGCGTTTTCCACGTCGTTGCGCACGGCGGGCGCGGTCAGCGTCAGCCGGTTGTCGCAATAGACGGGACTCTTGATCCCGCTCGCCCAGATAAAGGGTTCATCGGGGCGGAAAAAAACCGCCCGGATGGATAAAAGGTCCTTGGCAATCGTCTTCTGAATGGTATTCATCAAAATCACTCCTCTCCCGCGCGCGGCGGGACGTTCTGAATAAAAGTTCTTTTTATCAACTTATTGCTACGGTTTTCTCAGTCGTCGTAACCGAGCAGAAACTGTCTGCAACATCTCTCGTAAGCCTTCACGGGATCTTCCGCCGCCGTGATCGGACGACCGACCACGATATAATCGGAACCGAGTTCTCTCGCTTTCAGCGGAGTGGTCACCCTCTTCTGATCCCCGACTTCCCCGCCCGCGAAACGGACGCCGGGAGTTACGGTCAGGAAACGGTCCCCGCATTTTTCGTGCACCTTGCCCGCCTCGAGCGGAGAACAGACCACGCCGTCGAGCCCTGCGTCGGCTGCGTTTTTCGCGTAACTCATTACGACCTCGTCGACCGGTCTTTCAATGAGAATTTCACGGGTCAGAGCCGTCTGATCGGTGCTCGTGAGCTGGGTGACCGCAATGAGCAGCGGCCTCGAACCGTCCTCTCTCGTCAGCCCTTCAAGCGCTGCGGTCATCATAGCGCGCGTTCCCGCCGCGTGAAGATTGCACATATCCACGTCGAGCGAAGAGAGCACTCTCATCGATTTTTTTACCGTATTCGGAATGTCGTGCAATTTGAGATCGAGAAAGATCTTGTGTCCTCTCGCCTTGATTTCTTTCACGACCGAAGGACCCTCGGCGTAAAAGAGTTCCATACCGATCTTGACGAAAGGTTTCTCTTTTCCGAAAAGGTCGAGAAATTCAAACACCTGCGCGCCGCTCGCAAAGTCGAGAGCGACGATTACGTCCTTAGCCATTATGCGCTCCTCCTATAATATCCGTTAAATTCCGTATTCCGTATTTTTCCATCGCCGCGGGAAGCCCCTCGACGATCTCTTTGCTCGCGTATGGGTTCAGCAGGTTCGCCGTTCCCACGCCGACCGCCGTCGCCCCGGCGAGCATCATTTCGATGACGT
>CAMAJQ010000188.1 GCA_945835865.1 uncultured Clostridia bacterium | reverse complement strand
AATTCCCTTACGACGGTTTTTCTTTCCGCAGGCATTTCTCCCTCCCGGAAAGAGGCTTTCCCATACCGTCCGGCTCTTACCGTTTCCCTTCCCCGCAATTACCGCAACGTCCGGCGTTGACGTACTGCATCAGGTCGAGCGGCTGGACTTCGTATTCTTTCATGCTTTCCCTCCGGATCTGACGGAAAAACAGGCTTTCCGGTCCTCTTTTCCCTTCCCCTATAAAACAATTATACGGGCGGACGGTAAAAAAGGGAACGACAAAAATCGGAAAAACGTTGATTTCTGTTAGACGAAAAAGGGGAAACGCACTTTGCGTGCATCAAAAAACAGAGCCCGCGGACTTCGTTTCCGCAGACTCTGTTTTAATTTTTTTGGGATTTTTTCCGAACGTTCCGTCAGTGAGCGGAACGGAATCACTCGCTCCGAAGGGCGATCACGGGATCCTTTTTGCTCGCGATACGGGAAGGAATCAGACCTGCGACAAAGGTGAGCGCCATGGAAATGACGACGAGAATGATCCCTCCCTGCCAGGGCAGCACCGCCACGTTCGCGATGGAGGAAAGCGCCTGTATGATAAGACTGACGGGAATATCGAGAAGCACCGTGACGAGGATCCCGAGCAACCCCGCCGCCAAGCCGATGATGAGCGTTTCGGCGTTGAATACGTTGGAAACGTCCCGTTTGGATGCGCCCAGCGCGCGCAGAATACCGATCTCTTTGATCCTTTCCAGCACGGAGATATACGTGATGATGCCGATCATGATCGACGAGACGACGAGCGAGACGGAAACGAACCCGATCAGGACGTAGGAAATGGCGTTGATGATCGTCGAGACCGAACTCATGATGACGCCGAGATAGTCGTTATACTTGATTTTTTCGCGCTCGCTCTTCCCCTCGTTATAATCGTCGATCAGCGAGATCACGTAGTCCTTATTTTCAAAAGAGGAAGCGTATATACTGATCGAAGACGGGTCGTCTTTGTCGGCGTAACCGAACGCGCTCATGTTGGCGGAATACGTCTGATTGCCCTCGAACGCCGCGCCCGTCGTCACGTCGGTTTCGGGCGTAGCTTGCTGCGCCAGGATAACGGGAGATTCCCCGATCAGGGAAAGCAGTTTATCCGTCAGGGCTTTGGTATAGACGAGATTGCTCGAAAATCCGCTCGTCGCGACCCCCTGTTTCGCACGGATGACCCCGACGATTCTGATCCGGAACGCCTTCTCTCCGTTCACGAGTTCTTCCACGTATTCGCTGTCCTCGCCGCGACGGACGAAAACGTCTCCGTCTTTTTCGTAATAATCGCTCGGAAGAAGAATAGTGAATTCCTTGCCGACGACGTCGTTCACGTCGATATTCTTATCCGCCTTGTCTTCCTCGGCGACCTCGTAAATCCCCATAGCGGCAAGCTGACGGTCCAGCCTGTCGCCCGAAAGCCCTATGCCGGAAAGGTACGTTCGGAACATGGGATAGAGCAGCTCGTTGGGATCCATCAACCCGAGGGAAGGAAGCACGTAGTCGGGAATCTCGTTATATTTATTCACGACGAGCATCACCTCGGAAGGATTTGAGAAATCCGCCCAGCGGCCGTTTCCAACGACTTCGTATTGCGATTTGAGAAGTCTTTCGTTATCGATGGCTTCCGTCCAGGAAGTCGTGGCGAACATCGCCCCGAACATCGAGCCGGCATCCATACTGCCTCCGCCGCTGATTGAACTGATAATCGACATATACGCGTCCATTGCAGACTGCAATTTCACGTTTTTGCCGTTCGACGTAACGCTTTGTCCGTAGGTGTCGAAGGTGACGTTATAGGTGTATTGGATCGCCGTGATCTTCTCGCTGTCGTAATTGTTTTCGAGATATTTTTTAAACAGAGGAAGATCGTTCGTGACCGTTGCGTTGGACATGGCGATCATCATATCCGTAAAACTGTCGTTCACGCCGATCTCCGATCCGTCGGGATATTCCGGTTTCTCGTTCTTGCCCGACATGTCGTTCAGAATGGCGGAATAATCCGCCGTCGTCTTCATGATCGTGATCGGATAACTCGACAGCGTATCCTCCTGCACGCGGTTGATGTAATTCTGGAACCCGCTCGAAAGGGAGAGAATGAGGGCGATGCCGATGATGCCGATGCTTCCCGCAAAGGAGACGAGAAAGGTTCTCGCCTTCTTGGTCATCAGATTGCGAAAGGAAAGGGAGAGTGCCGTCATAAAGGACATGGAAGTCTTGCCTTTCCCCTTATTCGTGCGCACGGAATTATCCGAATATTTTTTCTCTTCCTCCGCCTCTTCGTCGGAAACGGGCATATCGTCGGACACCAACTCGCCGTCCAGAAGGCGTATGATTCTCGTGGAATACTTTTCGGCGAGATCGGGATTGTGGGTCACCATAATGATGAGCCTGTCCTTGGCGATCTCACGCAATAAGTCCATGATCTGCACGCTCGTCTTGGAATCGAGCGCACCGGTCGGCTCGTCGGCAAGAAGAATTTCCGGGTCGTTGATCAGGGCGCGCGCAATCGCGACTCTCTGCATCTGCCCGCCCGAAAGTTGGTTAGGGCGGCTGTTGATTTTATTTTTCAGCCCGACTTTTTCCAGAACCGCAATCGCCCGTTCTTTTCTTTCCTGTGCGCCGATTCCCGACAGGGTGAGCGCGAGTTCGACGTTTTCCAATACCGTCTGATGAGGAATGAGGTTGTACGACTGAAAGACGAATCCCACCGAATGATTCCGATAGGTATCCCAATCCTGATCGGTGAATTTTTTCGTGCTTTTCCCGTTGATGACGAGATCGCCCGAAGTATAGCGGTCGAGCCCGCCGACGATGTTGAGCAGAGTGGTCTTCCCGCACCCGGACGGACCGAGAACGGAGACGAATTCGCTCCTGCGGAAACGGACGGAAACCCCTTTCAACGCGCGGACGGTTTCGTCTTCGGTCACGTATTCCTTTACGATGTTTTTCAGTTCCAGCATATCGCATTTACTCCTGTGGTAAAATCTTCTCTCTCAAACGGAAGACTTCCCGTCTGCCGTCCGTTTCCCCCTTCGCACCCTCTTCCGACCTTTTTCTTCGGACGGAAAACCGTTCGCAAAGCCCGGCGTAACATTTTCCCCGTAC
>CAMAJQ010000187.1 GCA_945835865.1 uncultured Clostridia bacterium | reverse complement strand
CCGACGAGATGCGCGAGGTCGAACCGATCGGAAAAACGCAGGAGAGAAGAGAAGTATTTCTCTTTCTCTTCCGCGGACGAACTCTGAGGCAGGAAGGGTTTTTCCTTCCGTCCGCAGATTTCGCGGGCGATACAGTCTGTCATGGTTTTCAATACGGCTTGCACGGTTCCCCCTTCGTCCGTCCGGACCTTCTCCCGTCCGGACGCGATCTGCCTGTTACTTTATCATTATATCACTTTTCCCCGTTTTTTTCAAGCGTTCTTTTTCAGGTTTCCTTTTCTTCGCGAAAACGACGACGGCGCATATATCACCCAACCGTCACGGAGCCGACACGGTCCGAGCAAATACGGAGACTATAATATTTTCATATCCTGAACGTGACCGTTTGCGGAGAAGAGGGCATCTTCGCCGGACGGGTGCGGCAAGATAACAAATCAATCGAGGTGATATTATGGGAACGTTATCTCTTCTGCTCACCGTCGTCGGAATCGGCGGAATGATCGCGCACTACGTCGTCAGCAGTATGGCTCTCGCCAAAGCCGCCGTGATCGTCACGGGGATCGTGACGACGGTCGCTTTCGTCGCCGCCTATCTTCTCGGCTCGCGTGACATGAAACGGCAGTCTTCTTCGGGCGGGATCCGCACGGACGTCTTCAATCCCGGTCTTCTCGCACACGGAATTTCGGGAACGCTTTTCGTCGTCGGCATTATCCTGTGCGTCATAGCCAACGTCATGAAATTCTGACCCTCCGCGCAGGCGAGGAAACGCCATCCTCCCTTTCTCTTTGGTATCGTAGGCGACTGCGCGATCCGACCCGTACGAGGGAAAAAACCGAAAAAACGAAAAAGAAAACTCTTCGGATATTTTCCGGAGAGTTTTCTTCTTTCTGTTCCGCATCAGAACGATCGTTGCCGATTTCCTTCTTTCCGACGGGCGCGGCGCCCGTTCTCCCTGAAAGGGAACTTTCAGTTGATCGGGCAGGAAGTGACCGTACTTCCCCAGTTGGCGAAAACGACCTGGCTCTCTCCGGGCTGCCCGTTGACGAGATAAGGAAGCAAGGGCTTTTCGAATTCTTCGATTTTCTCCGTCTTCCCGTCCGCATAGTCGGTCAGGATCTCCCTGACGTGTTTCAGTCTCTGCATCAGCCCGCCGAGACGCACGTCCTGCACTTCGAAACCGACCGCTTTGTTTTCGAGATACCACAGGGCGCGGAAGGCGGAATAGAATTCGTCCAACCGCTTCAGCAAAACGCCCATATCCTTTCCGGCAAGCGTCTTCATTCCCGCCCTGTCCCCGGCGAGATAGAGGGCGCGGGCTCTTTTGCCGAGTTCGGCTTTGATTTCGAGCACGCGGCAAAGCCGGTAAACGCAGGAGAACAGAGGAGCAAACTCCCCTTCTTTCGCCAGGCGGTTGAGTTTGCGCGCGCACGCCCCGAAATATTCGCCCATTCCGTCGGGAACGGTGGGATCGAGGAATCCGTAAAACACATCGGAATACAAGGTGTATTTGGACGGATTCGTACAATTCTCCTGATTGCCGAACCCGTCGTTGGGCAGGTCGAGCCTGATGAAATCGTCGAATTTCATCCCCACGATCGCCGCGAATTTCTCCTTGATGGGGCCCATTTCAAAATGCCCTTTGGCAAATTCCGCAAAGCAGAGCAAGGCGGGCAGAAGAGAGAAATAGGAACACTCTTTGCCGTTATCTCCCCAAAGGGTGACGAATACGTCCTCCACGCCGTGCTCGCGGCAACTCTTCAGCGCCGCTTTCGACGCCTTGATCGAATACCCGTTCTCCGGCGTGAACCCCGTCCAGCTCCAGGCGCCGCCGGCGAAGACCGTCTTGTTGTCAAAGAGCGCGTGCCCTTCGATCATTTCGTCGTAATCCTTTTTATTCAGGTGATAATAATCCCAGTAAACGAGTTCCAGATTGGCGGGAACGAGTTTTTTCAGTTCCTCGCTCACCGATGCTTTTCCGCCGTAATACTGCCCGTGATTGGCAAGGCGGAAAAACATATCCGACCACATCATCGGGCGGAAACCGTATTTTTCCGCGATCTCCGACACGCGTTTCAGATGCCGCGCAAGGATCCCGAAGCGGTCCTCGTAGCCGTGAAGATCGAGGTACTTCCCGAGTCCGACCATATGCGCTTCGTCCATGCCGATGTGCACCCGGCGGGAAGTGAAATTCTTTGCGAGGGTGGCAAATATATCGTCGATCAGACGGTATACCCTTTCGTCCCCGGCAAGCAGAATGTCGCCGCAATCGCACAGATCGCCGTAATCCTCCCATTTGAAAATACTCTGAAGGTGGGCAAGCGTCTGAATACAGGGGATCAGTTCGATGCCCTTGCCCGCCGCATAGGCGTCCACCTCTTTCAGTTCTTCCGCCGTATACGCTCCGCGCATATATCCGAAGTAAGGCTGTCCCTCCACCTCGTAAGTGTCTTCCGTATAAAGTTGCAGATAGGTGTACCCCATCGCGGAAAGAAGATCGATGAATCTTTTCAGCCGTTCGGGTCTCATGACCCCGTTTCTCGACATATCCAGCATGACGCCGATATTCCGGATCTCACTCATTTTTTCACTCCCGTATCCGGGGCTTTTGCCCTCGGATTATTTTTCTTGATTTCCGTACGCGCCCGCCCGTTTTTCACGGCGAAGACCTTCCGGAATTTTCCGAAATCATTATACCACAACCGCGCCCGACCTGTCAAATTTTCCCCCGGAAGAAAGCGAGAACCTTTTCGTCCGGAATCAAAAACCGAAAAAAAATATAAAACCGGCGAAATAAAACGCCGGTTTCCGAAAAACCGATCGGGCAATTGCCCTGCCGTACAGATCCGCGGACCTGCAGCCCTCCCGCCGTGATCCTTTTACAAAAAACGACCCGCCGCGCGTACGCGCGGCGGGAAAGAAAAATCATTCGTCCAACAGTTCGAGTGCGGAAAGGCGGGAAATGACCCCACCGACCGATCGCTTATGTTTCGCGGCGATCTCTTCAAGCGGAAGACCGTCGTCGTACTCTTCGCCGAGAGCGGCGTCCTCTTCCTTCGTCCAGCGTTTTCCGCCGTTTTCACCGTCGTCCTTCATCAGTCCGGACTGCACGAGTTTGGTGACGACGCCTCCCGCCGATCTCCCGTGTAGTTCGGCGAGTTCCTCCACCTTTTTGCCGGAGAGATATTCC
>CAMAJQ010000186.1 GCA_945835865.1 uncultured Clostridia bacterium | reverse complement strand
CTTCGCCCCGATAACCGAAAGCATCTTTTCGGTATCCACTCTGTTTTTGTCACAGCCGAGAGATATGACTCCGACCGTTTTATCCTTCAATATCATCTTTCGTTCTCATTTACTCCGAAATACTTCGTCGCGCCTCACAGAGGTCCGAATTTTTCTTCAAACTGCTCTTTCGTCATCACGACCTGTTTCTGCTTTCCGGTCTGACTCGGAACGATATAGCCGTTGCTTTCCATCCAGTCGACGATTTTTCCTGCTTTCGGGAATCCGAAAGAAAATTTCCTCTGAAGCAGGGAAATGGTAATGCTGCCCATCTGTACCGCAAGGCGGAGAGAATTGATATACTCGTCGGGGACGTTGCCCTCGCCGATCTCTCCTCCGTCTTTGCCGCTCACTTCCTCGATCTGAGGTTTGCATTCCTCGTTGATGGAACGAAGTGCGGAATCGTTGAAATAACTCACGTTATTCTCCTTTACGTACTTTACCACGTTTTTAATTTCGGACATATCGATATACGCGCCCTGCGCCCTTTCAACGGATGGCATACTGCTCGTGCGGTACAGCATATCGCCCGCGCCGAGAAGTTTTTCCGCGCCGCCCTCCCCGAGAATGGTCTGCGAATCGACGGCGTTTGACATCTTGAAAGCCATCCTCGAAGTAAAGTTGGTTTTGATCGAACCTTCCATGATATTGACCGAAGGTCTCTGCGTCGCGAGAATCAGGAAGATCCCCGCCGCTCTTGCCTTCTGCGCGATGCGTGCGATCTTATCCTCGATATTCTTTTTATCCACGCTCATCAGATCGGCAAACTCGTCGATGATGATGACGATTTTGGGCATTTTGCGTTCTTTGGTCGGATCGATCTGGTCGTTGTATTCCTCGATGTTGTGCACGAGAGCGGCGCGGAGGAGAGAATATCGGGATTCCATTTCCTTCACCGCCCAATTCAGCATGGCGATCGCCTTGGGCGCGTCACAGATGATCTCGTCGAAAAGCATATGCGGAATTCCGCTGAAGACGGTAAATTCCACCTGTTTGGGGTCGACGATGATAAATCTGAGTTCCGCAGGACTGTATTTGGCGATGAGGCTGATCAGCAACGTGTTGAGACAGACGCTTTTTCCGGTACCCGTGGAGCCGGCAATCAGAAGATGCGGCATTTTCGTGATGTCCGCTACGACGGGGTTTCCGACGATATCTTTGCCGATCGCAAAGGTCAGAGATCCTTTTTTTGCCCTGACGAAGGGCTCGCTGACGAGAACGTCTCTCAATCCGACCGTCGATTTGACCTCGTTGGGGATCTCGATGCCGATATACGGCGTCCCCGGAATGGTCGTAATGCGGATGCTGTTTTTCGTGGCGAGACGGAGATTGAGATCTTCCGTCAGTTTGGTGACCGCCTTCACGGAAACGTTTTCCGGAATGGAGAGATCGAACCTGGTGATCGTCGGTCCGTGAACGACGTTGACGATCTCCGCGTTTACGCCGCCGAGAACTTTCAGCGTCTTTAAAATTGCGGAAGCCTTTTCTTCCTTGAATCTTTGAATTTTATCGTAATCGTCGTTGTTGGCATATACTTTAAACAAATCGAGCGGCGGGGCTTTGTATCGGAAATTGAGGGGCATACGGTCGAAAGGATTTTCCTCTTCTCCCTCCGTTTCTTCTGTCGGTTCTCCCTTTGCCGGAGACTTTTTTTTCGGAGAAGAATCCCTATTCATTCCGTCGGACGGAGAAAAATCCGCGGGAATACGGGTTTCTCCGGCAGAAAGATCGTCGTCAGGGCCGTAATCGGCGTTACTTTCATCCCCGAAATTCCCCTCCTCTTTTTCATCGTACGATTCTTCCTCTTCCGGGAAAGCGGATTCTCTTCCGTGGAAAGAGGAGGAAAGTCCGGAAACGGAAGAAGTGTCGACGAACACGTCGTCCGAAGCCGAATCGACAACGTCGCTGAGAATATCCGGAACCGGTTCTTCCGCTTCTTCGTATACGGGAGAAAATCGGAAAGGAGACTCTCCGTCTCCCGAAGAGAATCGGGGGTCTGCCGAATCGGATCCCGTGCCGAAGGAATCTCTCCCCCCGCCGTTTCTTCCCGGTAGTTGGATCCCTTGCATGGCTTTCCGGTAGTTCTGCGGGATATAGATCCCTTCGTTCGGCGTTGATTCGTCGATCGGTTCCGCACGATAGGGATCGGAAGATTCTGCGGCGTGAAACATGGAGGTGTTTATCGTTTTTCCGTACGTTTCCGGCTGGATCTTCTGCGGAGTTTTGACGTATTTGAGTTTTTCTTCAAAATCCCTGTCGTATTCCCGGCTATAAATGCTGACGGACCCGTCTTCGCTGCCGACGGAAGGATTCCGATTGCCGACCTCCGCAGGTTCGTCGCTCCGGAACTCGAAACGTTCTTCGCCGACGATCAACCTGCGTTTGCCCTTTCTGTCTTCTCCCCCCCGCTGTTCCCGTCTTTCGTCCGGGCGGAAAGAGGGAAAACGCTTTTCCGAGGTCTCCGCAACGGAACCCGTATCGGAAGGAAGGGTATAGGAATTCTCGTCATCCGATCCTTCTCCGTATCCGGGTTTCTTCCCGGTTTCATCCCCTTTTTTATCCGAAAATCTGCGGAAGATCACCTTCCTCAACGCGACGGCAACGGAAAGGAGAGCTATAAAAGAATACAGGATCACCGAACCTGCACCCGATAAACCTTTGAAAAGAGGATAAACGATCATCCCGAACAACGCACCGCCGACGGTCGAAGCCCGGACGCCTCCCGCCGCGCTCGAATAACAGAAGGAAACGTAGTCGGAGAAAGACCCCGAAGGGGGATTGACGACGTATTGCAGAAGGAAAAACAGATCAATCACGAGAACGGACAGGGCGACGGCAGTCACGCGGTTATCGGGATCAGCCGCCCTTTTGCCCATTATCATGAGAAGTCCGCCTGCAAAGAAAGAAAGGAAAACGGGATAACTGAAAAACCCGAGAATCCCGAGAAGAAATTTCTGAAGGATCCCCCCTACGGGATAAAAGACGGAATCCCCCGTCACGAGGCAGAAAAAACCGAACGCCGAAAACAAGACGAAGGACATCCCGAGTAATTCTTTGTTGATGAACTCGTTCTTTTTCTTTTGTTTGACGATTTTACCCATGCGGGGTCCTCCTTCTGCATATTTAAGAAAACGCATTCTCTGCGTCTCTTTCATTATAACAC
>CAMAJQ010000185.1 GCA_945835865.1 uncultured Clostridia bacterium | reverse complement strand
CTTTCCGAGAGTTCCGAACAACAAAGCGAACAAATTATAGTAAACGAGATAAAGAATAACTACGCCCGGATAAAAACCGAACACGAAACACCGCAACAACGAAAAGCCCGTCGCGACGAGAAGCCCCTGTTTTACCCCGTAACGGTAACAGAAGGAGAGCAAAAGCACGGTGACGATCTCTACGCCCGATACCATGCTTAAAGCCAGCTGTCCGCCGATCAGCAGGGCGATAAATACCGCGGGCAGGACGACCCGTTTCACCGAATTCATCAACTGAAAGACTGAAAGACCCAGATATACAGACAGCCTTCCTTCACTTTCAGCGATTCCGCCCCGAACATCGACGAACCGTAAAGTTTGCCCTGATACTCTACCGTTCCCCAGGCGTCGTTGGCATTTTCCGCGTCGTCGGTATAGAGCATCCAACAACTCGACCAGTCCGCCGGGTTGGCGATGCCGTTGACGGAAGTGATCATGCCGTCCGACGTTTCAAAATCCAGTTGCCCGTCTTTTTTTAAGGACGACATATAATCGGCAAGCGTGGTTTCCCCGGTAAGGGCCATCTGACTGCCCGATACGGAAATGACGACGTATGTATCCGACTCCTTGATGACGAGAACGTCTTTCAAAGAGCAGGAAACGAAGAGACAGCATGCGACGACGGCAAAAACCGACGCGAAGAAACGGTTGATATTTTTCATGGTTAACCTCCTGCGGCAAACTCCTTCCGAAGGGAGCAGACGCCGCTATTGAACGAAAAAAGCGCGCCTTCCCAAGGCACGCCGAAAAAACCTGTGAACGTTCTTTCTCCCTTGCCCGAGAAAAACCTTTCAAGCCTTTCCTTGTCCGGAAAAGGCATTTCGGCGGACAGGTTATCGGACTATCACCGTAATGACCGTTGCGACGGATTTTCACCGCACTTCCCCTGCTCTCTGCGAAAACGCAACTCGCACCGAATTGCAGAGCGCGAACGCGCCCCGTATTGTGATTCTATTATAACGCGTTTCCCCTGCTTTGTCAAGCAAAAACGGCAGATCCTTTACGGAATCCGCCGTCGTTCGTTTTTGAAAAATTTTTCTGTTGTCCGAACGCTTTTTACGCTTGGTATTGCAACACCTCGTCCCGCAGAGGAATGGACTGCTGAGCCCCTCTGCGCGTACAGGCGATGGAAGCCGCCTTGCTCCCGAACGCACAGGCGTCCGCAAGGCTTTTCCCTTCGGCAAGTCCGACGGCAAGACCGCCGCACAGAGTATCCCCCGCCGCGGTAGTGTCGATCGCTTTGACCTTCAGACAGGGATAGCGGACGGAAGACTTTCCGTCTGCGATTTCATACCCTGCCGAACCGAGCGTCGTGACGATGGTCCGGATGCCGCTTGCAAACAGTTTCCTTTTTCCGCCGAGAAGTTCGAGTTCGGATTCGTTCGGAGTGATCAGATCGACGTAAGCAAACCAGGGCGATATCGCAGGATCGGCAGGCGCGGGATTGAGAATGGTGAACAATCCCTTCTCCTTTGCTTTTTGCAATCCGTATCCGACGACGGAAAAGGGATTTTCCAACTGCGTCAGAAAGACGTCACCCTCTTCGGCGTCGTTCAGAAAAGCGTCGATATCCTCTTCCGTCAGCAGGGCGTTCGTCCCCTTGTCTAAAATGATGCGGTTGTCTCCTCCCGAAACGATGATGACGGCGATCCCCGTGGATGCCTTGCCGGACTTCCTCACGAAAGATACGTCCGCACCCGCCGACGAAAGATTGCGGAGAAGGATCTCGCCGAAGGAATCTTCTCCGACGACCCCGCACATTCTGACTTTTCCGCCGAGTTTTGCCGCGGCGGTCGCCTGATTTGCGCCTTTGCCGCCGCCGTTGGTCATAAACCCGCCTCCCGTGATCGTTTCGCCCGCCTTAGGCATATATGGCGTTTCGATACACAGGTCCATATTGAGACTGCCCGCCACGTAAATTTTTTTCATATTTCCTCCTGTCACGTCTCCGTGGGGTTACGAGGGAGAAAAGGGGGTTCCTTCTCTCCCCGCTCTTTTATTATAGCGTGCCGAACGTTTTTTGTCAAGCGGACGGCAGAGACGGAAAGCGATCCGCCCCTTTTCCGCCCGAAGACGTGCACGCCCCGTCTTCTTTTACGATACCGTGAAGAAGCCCGTACGCGTTGCAGGTAGGGTGAAACGGAAGGAGACCTTTCCGCCGCTGCAATCGGCGGGGATATCGGTGATCTTTCCGCTCACCGCGTCGTAATAACGGACCTTCGTTCCTTTCGCCTCGAGGGTAAAGGTCAGTTCCTTGTCCTCGCCGAAAGCATTGACGACGGTGAAAACGCTGTAATTCGCGTTTTCCCGCTTGGAGAGAAACACTTCGGATGCGTAAGCGTCGTCCAGCGTCGCGTAAGTCATGTCGAGTTCTTTCAGTTTCTTGCCTGCCGCGATCCCCGAAGTGACGGTGATCGCATCGGCGAGCACTGCCTCGTTGAAGAGAGCCGCATCCGCCTGACTGCCCTTTTCGCAGACGACGGAATCGAAGCCTCCGACCGTGATCACGACAACGCCCGCCTTCTTCGCCTCGACGAGTTTCTTCGCCGCCTCCGAACGGAGAGCGGTCGTATAGGGAATGACGATCGCCCGATACTCTTCTCCGTTGCGGGAGAGGAGCGCTCCGTCCTTCACTTCAAAGGAGGAAAGATTGAGATAGTCAACGATATCGTAATCCACCTGTTTCCCCGCAAGCCCGCGGCAAACCTCGGAAAAACTGTCCGAAATCGCGCGCGCTTCGTCGGTCGGCATCCACATGTTTTTTGAGGGCAGCGTTTCCGCCGCCACGCCCTCGTAAGGATAGTAGACGAGCGTTTTCGCACGGTGATCGGTTCCCGTCACCATATAGCGCATTCTCCCGAGAGCCGTCGAGAAAACGAGATCCTCTTCTTTGGTGTGATCGTTGCCTTGATAATAATAGGACGAGAATGTGTTTACGCCGAAACAGACCTGTGCCCCGACGGCGTTGATCTGTTCGTAAAGATCGCCCGCCGTGCCGTCAAACGCCCCGGAGATCTCGGCAAACGTGTCCGTTTTGCCCGTATAATCGGCTGCAGAACCGGCAAATTTCGAAGTGATGCAGGCGTCCTGCGCCGCTCTGGAGCCCGTGGAATACAGCAGGTCGGTCCCGGGGATCCCCATCGTCCCGAGCAGACTGATCATGTTCCCCGCAAACCATACG
>CAMAJQ010000184.1 GCA_945835865.1 uncultured Clostridia bacterium | reverse complement strand
GGAATCGCTTGCGGATATGGAAGACGAGTACAGAATGATGTACACGCCGAGACCTGCGGGCGCGCTCAAGGACGAAGAGGGCAATTACAGAACGTATAATTACTCCGGTCAGCCCGACTACCTCTTCATCCCCGCGCAAGCGAAGAATATCGAGGGAGCCAAAAAATTCCTCGCATATCTCTGCCGCGACGATATGCTCACCATGTATACCTCTCTGACGGGTACGCCCCGTCCGTTCGGTTACGACGTTTCCAAGAGCGAAGTCACTCCGTTCATCGAGTCCTGCCTCGAGATCTGGAGAAATTCCGAAACCTGGTTCGAGCAGTCCACTGCCAAATTGTGGACGGCGGGCAAAGCGAAGAAGTTCTGCACTTCCAACCCCTATACCCAACTGCTTGCCAATTCCGACACGCTGACTGCGATCGGGTGGTGTCAACAGGAATATACGGGCGTAAAAGCCACCTGGCAGGATTGGCTTGACGCCGTATCATGAGCGCGGTCGCTCCTCAGGCGAACGCCCCGTCCGGAAGGGAAAAGACGAAGGGCTTTTCCCTCGGCGGCAAACCGAAAAGAAGGAAAAAGTCGACGAACGAACTCGTCTTTATCTGCCTGATGCTGTTGATCCCCGTCGCGCACTTCTGTCTGTTCTGGGTGTCGATCAACGTCGACACGGTAGCCATGTCTTTTCAGAAGTTCGATTACGAATCCGGAAAGTGGGTGTTCAACGGCTTCAACAACTATAAGGCGCTCTGGCAGGAATTCACGCGGCCGGCAAGCGTGCTTCCCACCGCGCTGAAAAATTCCATTTCCGTCTTTTTGTGGAACGATTTCGTCATCGTGCCGATCTCCGTTCTCTGCGCCTTCGCCCTGTATAAAAAAATGCCTCTCGGGGGCGCGTTCAAAGTGATTTTCTTTCTCCCGTCGATCATCTCGGTCGTCGTGCTGACGCTGACGTTTTCCTTTATGTTCGACGCGACGCTCGGGGCGATCCCGACCTTTCTGGACAAGATCGGACTGGGCAGACTCGTTCCCTTCGACGGCTTTTTCGGCGACAAGAGATACGCGTGGAAGATGATCCTTTTCTACGGGTTGTGGTCGGGCATCGGCTATAATATCGTTCTCGTTTCGGGGGCGATGGCGCGTATTCCCGAAGAGGTGGTCGAGGCGGGCAAGCTCGACGGCTTGTCCTCCTTCAAGGAACTTTTCCTCGTCACGATCCCGCTGATCGGCTCGACGCTCGGGACGCTGATGCTTCTCGGCACGACGGTCATCTTCACCTACTTCCTTCAGCCTCAGCTCCTCCTCGGAGGCAGCGCGGAGGCGGTCGGTGGGTATACGATCGCCCTGTATATCGTGTCCAACGTCAAGAGCGGGGGACAGACGCAGATGGCGATGGGCGCGACGGTCGGTATTCTCTGCGCTCTGATCGGAACGCCGATCGTCCTCGTGAGCAGAAAACTGATCGACAGGTTTCTGCCCGCTTACGAATATTAAAAATAAATCGACCGTTCGGAAAAACGGTCGGAAGGAGAAAATGTATGAAAAAAAAGTCTTTGCTTCTTGCCGCGGCGAGCGTCACGCTCGTCTGCAGTATGAGCACGTCGATCGTCGCTCAGGCGGGGATCAACACGAACGCTCCGTTCGGTAACGGATTGATCGAGAACGGACAGTTAAACGAAGGGAAATTCATGCTCCTCGACGACGACACGTCCGCTTACGCCGTCAAACCGGGCAACGGGACCCTTCTCTTCAACGGCGTCGAATGGAGGGGAGTGCTCATGTCGCACAACAATCCCATTCCCGCCGCGGATCTCACCGACGGGACGAAGGTCGTGCTCGAATACGATATGTACGCCTTCGGCGCGATGTGGTATCAGTGTTTCTACGTTTCGCCGCTTTCCGCGAAGCTCGGCGGCTGGGACGACAACCACATGACCATGCGCATCAACAGCGACTGCGTGCAGGGGTACAGCGCGCCCGCAGGATCCGAAGTCTGGATCGACGGCGTCAAGGTGTGCGATAATGCCTCCGCTCTGATCGGTACCAACGCCGGCACCAACACGGGCGAATTCGGCTTGCATGCGAACGCCTACTTCAATCAGATCACCAACGGGAACGATCACTGCACCTATCGGATGGAGTATGATATTGCCGAGAAATCCCTCACCCTCTACGCGGGCGATACGACCGAAGGCTTAACGCAGTACGCTACCGTGAAGAACGCCTTCACGCTTGCCGCGGGCGCGACGAATTATTATATGAATTTCGGTTACGACAATTCCTACGAGATCGATAACGTCAAAGTCTATTCGGTCAACGGCGAAACGGTCAAAACCTATCTCGATTGCGGTTTCGATTCGACCGGCGATTATATGATCGGCGGATCGGGTGCGGAGGAGGACAGACATAAACTCGTCCTCGTCGACAACGGCGGAAAGAGTTCTCTCAAGACTTACGACACGGTGATCAGAGTCAACAACCCCTCTGAAAACGCCCGCTATACCACGCTGAACCCCCTGAAAGTGGACGATTCTCTCGACGTGACCTTCGAGATGAGCGTCGGATATAGCCTGACGAAGATGGTTGCCACGCGCAAGATCGGCGTCGCGTTCGGATTGAATAAATACAACGCTTCGCTCGCTGCGCCCGAAGAAGGGGCGAGTTTCCTCTACCTGACCGTCAACGGCGATAACGCCGTGGTGCTCGGAGCGGAAAATATCGCCGAAGACGGTACCGTTACCGCAGTCGGAACGGAGTCCGTTCTCCCCGGCGTCGCGGTCGGATCGAACGTTTCCATGACGATCAAAGGCAGAAATGACGGTTCCGTCGACGTGCAGATCGGCGAAAACGTTTATAACTTCCCGTCGATGAAACTCTCGGGCAACGTTTCCTTCACGCAGAGAGGAACGGGCGAGGTCGACTATTCCATCCTGGTGGACGGCGTGAACGTCACGGGGTACGAGTTCAAGGAAAACGAAGGCGGTGCTTATACGGCTTCCTTCGACAAAAACTATATCTCCACCGCGAAATTCGCCGTGCAGAGCAAGACGGCTCCGAGCGAATACGTGAAGAAACAGGAAACCTCCGCGCATGAACCGACCGGAATCACGGTCGATGGCGGCAAGGTCGGATTCTACGGCCCAAGCACCAACACCAGACTGATGTTCAAGGAAAAATACGCCGACTTCATGGGCAATGCAAAGCGGGAATTGTTCATACAA
>CAMAJQ010000183.1 GCA_945835865.1 uncultured Clostridia bacterium | reverse complement strand
TTGATATATTTGGGGTTTGCTTATCGGTAATTTAAAAGCAACTGGCTCAGAAAATTTTTTTGAGCCAGTTGCTTTCAGTTGAAAGTGAGATCACGATTATGTTTTATTTTTGAATATTTTCTATGGTTGCCCATACGGATTATAACTTTTTGTCGTTTCAGGGCGGATCTCTCCGATGCTTTCGAGAAACGCAAGATGGTCGAGAACCGTTTGTCTGAGCGGTCTGGGCGAGTAACCGAATTCTCTTCGGGCTTTTCCGATGGGAAAGTCGGCGTTTCCCCGGAGCGGGGCGAGGGCGGCGCGGGTGTATAAGGGGCGTTTGCCGCGGATCTTCGCGTAAAGGGTGAGAAACGGCAGACCGGCGTAGGCGACCCACATGGGCAGAGTGACCGGAGGTTTTCTGCCGTATTTTTCCGCGACGACGTGAAGAACGTCGTTGATTTTGTCCGGACGGTTGGCGAAGAGATAACATTCTCCTCTGCGGGATTTTTCGACGATCGCGGGGAGGACGTCGGCGACGTCGCGGATATCGAAATCGTTATAGCCTGCGTCGACCGAAGCGGGAAGTTTGCCCGCCGCGCAGTCGCACATGACCTGCGACATATGGGAACGGCTGTAATCTCCGGGTCCGAGCACGCTCGAAAAGAGGAGAATACTCGCGTTCAGACCTTGTTCCCGCGCGGCTTGCAGGACGATTTCGTCCGCGCGGCTTTTTGCGGCGGAATACCCGCTCTTTCGGTTTTCGGACGGGCGATAGTCGGAGAGGTCCTCGCTCAGGCGGACTCCTTCGGGAATCGCGTCGGTCGAGGAGATCTGTAAAAACTTTCTGACTTTGTGCCGGAGCGCTTCCTTCACGACGTTCGACGTCCCGCCGACCGTGATACCGAACAGATCGTCCGCGCTTCCTTCTCCGATCGTGACGAAGGCGACCGTGTGCAGAACGACGTATTCCGCGTCGGCGGATCGGAAGAGCCGGGCGACGTCTTCCGGATTGCGGACGTCGCCGTAAACGATATCGGGCGGATTTTCCCCGAACACCCGTTTCACCTTCTCCGGATTTCTCGCAAGTCCCGTGACCCGCGCGTTTTCGCTCATCAGTTTTTTCGTCAGGACGTTGCCCACGTATCCCGTACAACCCGTTACGACGTAAATCGTTTCCATGTCGCGATCCCCTCCCGTCGAGCGCAGCGTTTCCGTGCGCTCTCTTTCCGATATATTATAGCATAAAACCGTCCGTCGGTCAATCGGATTTCCGTAACGTCGGCGAGGAAGTAGTCGGACAGAGGGGGAGGCGGCTGTAAACGGGGAATTCTTTACGGGGATTTCCGTCCGGGACCTTCGCGGGGTTGACAGAAGGGCGTTTCTCGTGTATAATGGGTTCGGAACTTTTGCGGGGACCGCCGGAGAAGGGCGGAAGGTCCCGAAGGACGGGTTTATGGAAATGAAGGGAAAAGTCGCCGTCGTGACGGGCGGCGGACACGGGATCGGCAAAGCCGTTGCGGAGGCGTTCCGCAGAGAGGGGGCTGAAGTCGAGATGATCGATCTCACGCCCGGGGCGGGATTCGTCGGGGACGTCGGCAAAAAGGAAGATCTTGAAAAGTTTGCCTCTTTCGTGCTGCAAAAACACGGTCGGGTAGACTATCTCGTCAACAACGCGCCGCCCCCGATGAAAGGGATTGACGATTGCGCATACGAGCAGTTTCAGCAGGCGCTTGCCGTCGGGGTGACCGCTGCGTTTTATCTGACTTCGCTTTTCCGGAACTCCTTCGGTAAAAACGGGGCGATCGTGAATATTTCTTCTTCCCGCGATCGGATGAGTCAACCGCAGACGGAGAGTTATACGGCGGCGAAAGGCGGGATCGACGCGCTCACCCACGCGCTTGCCGTCAGCCTTGCGGGCAGGGTGCGGGTCAATTCCGTTTCGCCCGGATGGATCGATACCGAATACCGCGAATACGAAGGCGCAGACGCGCTGCAGCACCCCGCGGGACGGGTGGGAAATCCTGCGGACGTGGCGGAAGCCGTGCTTTTTCTCTGTTCGGACAAGGCGGGATTCATCACGGGAGAAAATCTCTGCGTCGACGGCGGCATGACCAGACTGATGATCTATCACGGGGATTGCGGTTGGAAAAAAGAGGATTGAATGAAGGATTTTTTTCGTTTTGCTTTCAAAAACGGTTGACAGCGGAACGGGGAAGTGTTATAATAAACAGGCTAAAGCAGAAGTTACCCTTCTCGCCGCAAGAATTTTCGAAACGGCAGATAACGTTTTTTCTTTCGCCCGGAGCGCGTTGCGCGTCGGTGCGGGGCGTTTGGTTACGGGTGCTTTTGCGGCAGCCCGTTTTTTTGTTCGTAAAACAAGACCGCAGTCCCGGCGGGGCGGAAACGCGGCGGGGCGAGAGAGAAATAATTTATAAATCGGAAGGTGTACGACCATTAAAGAGCAGATTCAGATCAACGAAGATATCAGAGATCGCGAGGTGCGCCTGATCGGTGCGGACGGCGCGCAGCTCGGCATCGTGAGCGGATCGGAAGCGAGGCGGCTTGCCGAAGAGGCGGAGCTCGACCTGGTAAAAATCGCGGCGCAGGCGACGCCGCCCGTCTGCAAGATCATGGATTACGGCAAGTATCGCTTTGAAATGCTCAAGAGGCAGAAAGAGGCGAAAAAGAATCAGAAGACCGTGGAACTGAAAGAGATCTGGCTTTCCATGACCATTGACGTGGGGGATCTCAACGTCAAGGCGAAGCAGGCGCAGAAATTCCTGGCAAGCGGCAACAAAATCAAGGTTTCAATCAAGATGAGAGGACGGCAGAACGCCCATTCCTCCCTCGGAATCGACGTGATGAACCGTTTCTTTGAAATGGTCGGTCCTTCCGCGGTGATGGAAAAGCGTCCCCTGCTGGAGGGGAGAAACATTCTTATGATTCTCGCCCCCTCGAAATCCAATGCGTGAACACATAAATAAAATCGGAGGAGAATATTATGCCTAAAATGAAATCGCACAGCGGTGCAAAAAAGCGTTTCAAGCTGACCGGTACCGGCAAGGTTAAGAGATACAGCCAGAACAAGAGCCATATCCTTAGCAAAAAATCGACGAAGAGAAAGAGAAGACTCAGAACGGGAACTTACGTTTCCGCCACGCAGGAAAAGACGGTCAAGACCCTTATTCCCTACAAAAAGTAATCGAGGAGAAAAGAGACAATGCGTATTAAAAGAGGAGT
>CAMAJQ010000182.1 GCA_945835865.1 uncultured Clostridia bacterium | reverse complement strand
GAGGGTCACGTTGTTTTTTTTGAGGAAATCTTCGGGGGACTTCTGCGAGGCGCACCCCGTGACGACGATCTCGCAACGGGGATTGAATTTGCGCGCGCGGGCGATCGCCTGACGGGATTTTTTTTCCGCTTCCGCAGTGACCGCGCAGGTGTTGACGATATAGAGATCGGCAGGCGAGAGTTCGTCCGTCACCTCGTAACCGAGTTTCTTAAGCCCGTTCATCAGAGACGCGCTCTCACAGGCGTTGACCTTGCACCCGAGCGTAAAAACGACCGCTTTCATTCTTTTCTCATTGCGAGCGCAACCCACTCGCCCTTCTCTCTTCTTTCAACCGTGCGGAAACCGAGCGCGCCGTACGCTTGCGCCACTTCCGTCTCTCTCGAGCGAATGATGCCGCTCAGCACTGCCACCCCGCCCTTTTCCACGTGCGGCTCGACCGTGCGGGCGAGAACGAGCAACACGTCCGCCGTGATATTGGCGAGCAGGAGAGGGGCTTTCACTTGTTTTTCGTCGAGCAGATTGTTGAGGTCGACTTCGCAGCGGTCTGCCACGCCGTTCATCTCGCAGTTGTGCTTCGCCGTCTTCACGGCGACGTAATCGATATCGGTCATCACGACTTTCTTTGCGCCGAGTTTTGCCGCAGCGATCCCGAGGATCCCGCTCCCCGTACCGACGTCGACGACGGTCCCCTCCGGCGAAACGTAATTCTGCAGGAGTTCGACGACCATAGAAGTCGTCTCGTGTTCGCCCGTACCGAACGCCATGTTGCTGTCGATGAGGACTTTCACCTGCCCCGGTTTTTCCTGATGCTCGATCCATGCGGGACAGACGACGACCTTACCGAGTTCGATCGGACGGAAATGCTTGCGCCAGATTTCGATCCAATCGTCCCCGTCGACCACCCGTCTGACCGTTTCGAGGCTCCCGACGTCGAAGACGCCCGCACTATTTTTCCGCAGCGCGGAAAGATCTTCTTCGATCCTGCGGCAGGTCTCGTCCGCGATATCGAGCGCGACGTACGCCTTGACGAGGGTCACTTTGCGGTTGAGTTCTTTCAGGACCGCTTCGTCGATATAGTCCCAGGTCGATTTTCTGTCGTTGACGAGTTCGGCGACGTCGTTCACATCGCTGATCGCAACGCCGTAATTGGTATAATTCCACATGATATCCGCGACGAGTTCCTGCGCTTCCGTCGTCGTGGATACGGTTACTTCGATAAATTTCATAAAGAGGTCTCCTCTTCCTTTTCTTCCCTGCGGTCTTTCTTCTGCGCAAAACTGAAAAAGTTATGCCCGAGATAGGAAACGACGGTGCAGATCGCCGTGACGACGATCGTATAGATCCACGCCCTCGAGATAAAGGAACTGAACAGCAAGGTCAGAAGGTAGTTGACGGCGTACTGTGCGGCGCAGACGACGGCAAACCGCACGAACTCCCCGAACGAACGGGATTTCGACCGGAAGGTAAAAAATTTATTCCACAGAAAACTGTGGACGCCGCCGATCACCTGCCCCGCAAGCGTCGCGACGAATTTGACGGACGAAGGGATGGAATCGGGATAGATCACCGAATACCCGAACAGGATATAGACGAGATAGGTCACGCCGATCCCGACGACGGTATTGAGACATCCGACGAAAAGAAAGCGTACGCGCTTGTCCTTCCACACCTTCCGTAAAAAATCTTTCATGATTCCCATTATAAACCAAAAGTGCGGGAATGTCAACCGATAAGCCGCTTTTCCCGCACTTTTTGCAGATTTCCTTTCCTTCCGTCAGCCTTTTCCGCCTTCCGGCTCTCCGTTATCCGACGCATTCTTTCACCGCCTGAAAAATCGCACGCTGCCCGTCTTCGTTCGGGTGAATACCGTCCTCGCACATCATTTCTTCAAAACGGTTGGTATCGAGAAACTTCCTGCGGAGATCGATCACGGGGACCCCTCTCCGACAGGCGCACATCAGAATTTCGTTGTTGAACATTTCCTGATGGCGGGAAATGGTGTCGTAATCCCCGCGGAAAAATTGCAGGACCGAAGACTCGCCGCCGAAACGGGAAACGACGTTCCGGAAATATTTGCGGGAACTCACGGGGACGATGGAACAGACGTAAACCTTTACCCCCGCCGACCGAAGACGGTCGACGATCTCTCCAAGCCGCCTGGAAAACTCCCCGATCTCCGTTCTGGGCAAATGTTCCTTCTCCGGCGCGAGGCACACTTCCGCCCAATTGAAATCGGCGTCGTTTCCGCCGAGTTCGAGAACGGCGACGTTTCTTTCCGCCGGATCGATCTCCCGGAGATATCTCTCCGTCAGTTTCCTTTCCCAGACGCGGGAAAGCGATTGCCCGTAAGCCGATCGGTTGTCGATCGTCACCCCGTAATAGGAAGAAGAAAGAGAGACCGCGCTCTCCTTCGCGCGGACGATTTTTCCCTTTTCCGTAAAAATTCCTTTTCCGATCGAATCGCCGAATACGGTGATCTTTTTTTCCTTGCCGGTCATATCGTTTTCTCCTTCCGTTTTTTGCGATCTTTCAATTTACGACCCCATTATATTCCGACGGGACGAAAAAAGCAACCTACTTCTCCGCTTTGCTTCTATACTCTGCGAAACGACGGGTAAACCGACAAAAAACTGACGGTAGAGTTTCAAAAAAAGACTCTACTCACGGTAGAATTGCCCGAATTACCCCCTCAATCGGTTGATTTTCGGGCTTAAATATGTTACAATTATTCCATATTGATTCGGACTTCCGCCAGGAAGAACGAAAGGAGGCAACGATGGAAGATCTGAAGATCATTTTTGCACAGAACATTATTTCCCTCCGTAAAAATTCCAGAATCACGCAGGCGGAACTTGCAGAAGCCATCAATTATTCGGATAAAGCCGTGTCCAAATGGGAACGCGGCGAATCCATTCCGGACGTCTACGTGCTGACGTCCATCGCGAAATTTTTCGGCGTAACCATCGACTACCTCGTCACCGAACACAACGACAAGGAGATCGCCGCCGAACAGACGGCGTACGCCAAGCGAATGAGCTCCCGCAATCACCTCTACATTTCCTTCATTACGGTTGCCGCCATGTTCGTCGTCGCTCTCATTGCCTTCGTCGTCCTGCAGTCTGTTTCTCCGACTTCTTATAACGCCGTTTTCTGTTTCGTTTATCCCCTACCCGTCATCGCTCTCGTCTGTTTTATTTTCAGCGCGATCTGGGGGAAAAGAGCGCACATGTTCACGTTAAT
>CAMAJQ010000181.1 GCA_945835865.1 uncultured Clostridia bacterium | reverse complement strand
CACTCTCTTTAAGATGCTTTCCAAAAAGTCCGTCAAAGAAGGCGGAAACGGAATCGACGGATGGGCAACCTATTCTTTCTCGGCTACGCCGGGCGAGGAAAGAGATAACACCTTCCCTTATTACGGCGGTGCAAAAGACGGTTATTTCCTGCATATCACCAATTATTCGGGAACGACAGCTCCCAACTGCGTGGAAGTGCAGGTCGTCGCGATGGCAAACGGCGAGACTTCGTCCGTGACCACCTTCTTCCTTGACAACGCGTGCAACGTGCCCGTCGTGCTCTCGCTCAAGAAAGCGGAAACGACTTATACCCTTACGTTTACGAGAATTTCGGACGGCGCCGTTTTGAAGTCGGTGGAAGGGCTTGCGCTCGACGAATCGCTTTTTATCAACGAAAAAGGTCAGACGTTCTTCTCGACGGCGATCTATGAAGCAGACGGTTGCGACGGGAATCATTGGGAACACAGAGGTGTTGCGGTTTTCTCGGCGAAGGTCTACACCCTCGGTGCGGAAGACGCTCAGATCACTCTCGAACAGACGGAATACGAATACGAAGAAGGCAAAACGTATAAACCCGCCGTCACCGTCGTCATCGGAGATAACACGCTCGTCAACAACGTGGATTACTACCTCGAATACGCCGATAATAAGGCGATCGGGACGGCGAGAGTCGTCGTAAAATACATGGGCGAATACTCCGGTAACGCCGATCGTACCGTAGAATTCGAGATCAAAGAATATGCGCCCGAATCGAATTCGGAAGAACCGGCTTCTTCTTCGGAAACGCAGAGCGCTGCGTCGTCCGGCGGCTGCATGGGTTCGGTCGGCGGAACGGCGATCTTGTCTCTCTTTGCTCTGGCGGGCGTCTTCGCCGCGAAGAAAAAACGCGCCTGAGTCGGAAGCCTGATGAACTTTCCGGTTTTACCCGGGTCAACGGAGGGAAAGCCGACGCGTTCGGTTTTCCCCCTTTTGAATATCATGAAAGGAGTATCAGCAATGAAAAAACTGTTGTCAAAAATCGCAATGTTCACGTTAGCGGCTCTGACCGCCTGTTCTCTCGTCTCCTTCGTTCCCGTAGCACGAGCCGAGGAAGAGGAAATCCCCGTCCTCGACGGGTGGATCGTTCCCGAAGGTTACGAGGGAAGAGTTTCCGTTACGAAAGAAGAGAAAGGGATCGTCATCCGTCAGCTCGTTCAGGGAACTCCGAGCAATCACGCCGTCGCGATTTCTCCCGCCGTCGATACGACGGACGGTTTTGAAGTGGTCTTATCCATTCAGGCGGAAGAGTACGCCGAATCGGGAAAACTTGCGAACGACGTCTGGACGGGGATCGGTTTCATGGGGAAGCCCGTTTTCATCAACTGGAGGAACAACGAGTCGAGCGGATATGCAAAAGACAGCCCCGGTCTGTTTTCCCGCTTCTTCAACATTGCCGGGGAATTCGCCTTCACGACGGACATCTATTGCGCCGATTATATCAAAGATCTCGATCATCCCGACGACCCTTCGTCCAAAGTGGATACCTGGACTCTGATGAGCAAGAAAAACGCGCAGAATCCTGAAAATCAGGATATGCGGGTGGCTCTCCGTTACGAGAAAGGGGAGTATAACCTTTACATCAACGGGAAATTGATGAATACCGCGGGCGAACTCGCGTCCGTCGAACCGGAGAAAGTGTTCCCGGACGGAAAGATCTATCTTGAAATCGCCATGAACACGCAGGCGAAAGAAACCAACTCCAACACGACCGTCGTCATCAAAGAAATAAACGGCGTTTCCTTCGTGGAAGGACAGAATCAGCAATCCGGCCAGACGGCGTCCTCCACCGAAGGAAAAGGATGCAAATCTTCCCTTTCCGGGTTGAGCGCGTCCGTCCTTCTCGCGTGCTTCGGAGCGGCGTTCCTCATGAAAAAGAAGGATAAAGCGTAATGAGAAAAATGGCAAAAAAAATTCTCTGTTCCGCACTTGCGACCCTGTTTGCGTTTTCGGCGGCAGCCTGCTCGGGCGGGAATTCCGCAGGGCAATCGGAAAAACAATCGTCTTCCGAAGGAAGCGGCGAGAAAGATCCTACCGTCAAAATGATTGACGACGGACTTTTCCGCGATCCCTCGCTCGACGACCGTCCGATGGTCCAGATGCACGCTCCGTCAACCGGGCTCGTGGACGACGTCTACGCAAGAGGGTACGGCGGAGTGGTGATGAACGTCGCGTGGTCGGGCAATTATCTGAACAGCGCACGCGAGTGGTCCGCGCTGTCGAACGTTGTCTCGCATACCGTCGGGAAAGGAATGCACGTCTGGCTCTACGACGAGTACGGGTATCCGTCCGGCACGGCGTACGGACAGACTTTGAAGGGGAATCCCGAATACGAGGCGTTGGGACTGATCGCCACCTATAAGACGGTTAAAGCGGGAAATTCGGGAACGATCGATCTCGTATACGGGCATAAAGCCATCGTGGAGGCGTACGTTTACGACGGAACGGGCGAAGACGATATCGACCTTTCTTCCGGCGTTTCCGTCGCGGAATGTATTTCCGCGGACGGGACGAGCGTGACCTATCGGAACAAGACCGCTTCGGATAAAGTGCTGATTGCATACATGAGCAAGCGATGGTATGAGAATACCCATTCCATGGAGAACTGGTACGCACAGCAACGGTATATCGATATGCTCGATCCCGCCCCGACGCAAAAATTTCTTTCTCTGACGCACGAGAAATATAAGGAATACGTGGGAGAATATTTCGGAAAGGGCATTCAGGCGTTTTTCACCGACGAGCCCGCTCTTCAGGGAAGTTATTTCAGTATTTCCGACCGCAACCGCCAGGTTCTCGACGTGCCCGATCCGGATATTCCCATCATCGAATGTCTGAATTATTCGGAAGGTCTGTTTGATTCTTTCCAAGCGGAATACGGCTACGATCTGAGAAATTATCTGGGGTATCTGTACAAGGACGACGGTTCGGATCTTGCCCGTCAGGTCCGCATGGATTTCTATCTGCTGACGAGTGAACTCTTCCGCAACAATTATCTCGGTCAGACGGCGGAGTGGTGCGAGAAAAACGGAGTGAAAAGTTCCGGGCATCTTCTCCTGGAAGAATCCCTTTATCAGAACGTATGGTTTGCGGGGAACATGATCAGTCTGCTCGGGACGATGGGGATCCCCGGAACCGACCTGCTGTATTCCACGGGTTCCAGAGCGGCGCAGGACGCCTGCATCACCTCGAAATTTGCCGGTTCTGC
>CAMAJQ010000180.1 GCA_945835865.1 uncultured Clostridia bacterium | reverse complement strand
CGCAGGAAGTTAACGCGACGACGGTCATACATACGGCTGCGAACGCTGCAATCCATTTTTTCATGATCATACACCCCTTCTGTCCGGCAGGTACGGGTCCTTTTCCGCCGCTGATCCCGCGACAAAAAACGCTCCGCCCCGCGTTGCTCTGTGTATAGTATAATTTATTCTGGAAGATTTGTCAATGTTTTTTCCGAAATTTTGAAAAAAACAGAGAAAACTTGACGGAAAAACCCTTTCCGTCCCCTTTCCCCTCTTTTCCGGAAACCCTCCGACGTCAATTCCGCCGTACGGTCGGTCACAGAACTTTGGATAAAAACTCACGCAACCTCGGATTCTTCGGACGTTCGAAAAAGTCTTCGGGGCCGCTCTCCTCGCCGATTTTTCCTTCGTTCATGAAAAGGATCCTCGTGCCGACTTCTCTCGCAAACCCCATCTCGTGCGTGACGATGACCATCGTCATACCCTCTTCCGCCACCTCTTTGATGAGCCCGAGCACCTCGCCGACCATTTCGGGGTCGAGCGCGGAAGTCGGCTCGTCGAAAAGCATGACTTCGGGATTCATCATCAGCGAGCGGATGATGGCGATCCTCTGCTTCTGCCCGCCCGACAGTTGCGCCGGAAAACTCTCCTGTTTTTCTTCCAGCCCGATCCGTTTCAGAAGGGCGACGGCTTTTTCGTCCGCTTCCCCGCGGGTCATCAGCCCGAGTTCCACGGGAGCGAGCGTCAGATTCTTTTTTACGGTGAGATTGTTGAACAGATTGAAATGCTGAAACACCATTCCCACCTTCGCCCTCGCCACGTTCACGTCGAGCACGTTTTCCCGATAGATCTCTTTCAGGGCGCGGGAAAAATCCTTCCCCTCGTGTTTTTCATGCAGGAGATCCCCTTTCTTGATCTCGTAAAGAAGTTCGGTGTTCCCTTTTTCATCCGCGGGAGATAGCCCGCGCTCCGCCGCGAGTTTGCGGAAGGTATTGCTTTTAAAGATGACGTCGTAATGAAGATAGGGATCGACGGGCGTGAGGAGTTTTCCGTCGAACCATACCTCCCCGAAAGTCGGTTCTTCCAACAGATTCAGACAGCGCAGAAAGGTGGATTTCCCCGAACCGGAGGGTCCGACGATGACGACGCGCTCTCCCTTTTCCACGTCGAGAGAAACCCCTTTCAGCACTTCCGTCTTTCCGAAGTTCTTGTAAAGATTTTTAGCGCTTATCACTTGCGTGCAACCTCCTCTCGATTATTTTCAGAAGAAAGACCATCAGATAAACCACGATGAGATACATACACCCTGCGATGGCAAAGCAGGCAAGATAATTCGTGACGCTTTTATAGGCGTTCCGCGCCGCGTAGTTCAGGTCGTAAGTCAGCGTTCCCGGGGTGCTGCCGACGATGGAGACGATCGAAGTTTCTTTGAGAAGGGCGATCATCTCGTTGCCGATCGCGGGAATGATGTTCTTGACCGCCTGCGGCAGAACGATCTTCACCATCGTCTTCCCCCAGGTGAGACCGAGCGCTCTGCCCGCTTCCGTCTGTCCGCCGTCCACCGACTCGATACCCGCTCGGATATTTTCCGATATGTACGCCCCCGAGTTGATTCCGAAGGTCAGGATCGCCGCGTAGGACTTGAATCCCGGTATCGCGAGAATGGCAAAAACCATGATGAAAAGCTGGAGGGCGACGGGCGTTCCGCGGATGACCGTCGTATAGACGTTGCAGACGAACGCGGGAATTTTCATCCACTTGTTCTGTTTTGCGGCGATCTTGCACATCGCGACCAGAAAGCCCAGCACGAGCCCGATCAGAGCGGCGACCAAGGTCAGGATAAAAGTATTGCCGAAGCCCTGCAGATAATTGAGAATGATCCTGCGCCCGCTGGTGTCGGTGTAGGTCAGGATCTTCCATACGTCCTGAAAAAATGTCATGTTTCCGATTTCCTTACGTTTGCTTTCGGTGCGGAGACCCCTTCTCCGCGGAATCCGTCCTTCCGGAACGGATAAGACGGCAAAAGAGAAAGGTTTTTTACGCCTTTCTCCGTAAGCCCGTATTCGTTTTTATCCGGTCAGATTCCGAGATGCTTGTTGACGAGAGCCTGAATGCCTTCCGCGCCGAGTTCCTCGAGAACCTCGTTGATGGCGTTGAGAAGTTCGGTCTGACCTTTGGTCACCGCAATGGCGTACACGTCGCAGGCAGGTTCGTCCGCTTCGCCCTCGCCGCCTTTGTAGTAAAGGGGAGCGCAGGCGTATTTCGATTTGCCTTCGATCAGTTTCTGCGCGGGAAGTTCGTCGATGATCAGGACGTCGCTGTTCACCCCGACGTCTTCGAGAGCGGTCGCAAGTTCGTCGAATCCGGAGATCTTCGCTCCCGTTCCGCCGATCGTTCCGCCTTCGCCGATCTCGTCGCCCGCAAACAGGTCCGCGGTCGTGCCGGACTGAACGGCGATCGTCTTGCCTGCGAGTTTATCCCAGTAAATACCCGTCTTACCGTCCGTCGTCTTAACCTGATAATCCGCCGCTTTATCCGCAGGATAAATGACGTAAAGGTTCGCCGTGTAATACTCGTTGGAGAAATCGACTTTCTCTTTTCTTGCATCCGTGATGGAGATGCCCGCGGCGCCCACGTTGCAGAGTTTGCCGGCGGAAACGGCGTCGATGATGGTGTCGAACGCGACGTTCTCGAATTTGACCGTCTTGTTCAGTTTTTTACCGACGAGATTCATGATCTCCACGTCAACGCCGACGATCTCGTTCCCCGAAATATATTCGAAGGGAGCAAAGCCCGCTTCCGTATATACGATCAGCGTATCGTCGGTTCCCGTCACGTCCGTGCAGGAAGTGAATCCGAATGCCATGCCGAGCGTCATCGCTGCGGCAACGAGTAAAGTGAGAAGTTTTTTCATTGTTCGTTACCTCTTTCAAATTTGATTGTGGCTACATTCTACCACATTCTTTCTTCCCTGTCAAACGATTTATGCATAAAAATTAAATTTTTTTAAATTTTTTTTGATTTTATGCATTTATTATTCATTTTTATGCTTTTTATGCAAAATCGATTGCGAAAGGGGAAAGAAAGAGGTCATTCGCGGGGCAGACAGGCCTCGGCGATGCGGTATATTTCCGACTTGGCGATCCCCCGCTCCTTCGCCACCTGCTTGACGGCGTCCATTTTGCGGACCCCGCGGGAAACGAGAAGTGCGAGCTGTTCTTCTACGGTCAGCCCGCCGATCTCCTCTGCTTTTCCCCCTTCGACGAT
>CAMAJQ010000179.1 GCA_945835865.1 uncultured Clostridia bacterium | reverse complement strand
AAACACATCTCTGTATCTCTTTCATTATAACACACACGCGTGTATAAGTCAATCTTCGCGCCTGTCAGAAGAGAAAAAAATTGCGAAATAAGGAAAAACGGCATAAAAAATCACCGCGGGATTCCCCCGCGGCGACTTTTGTTCCGGATCATTTCTTTTCGAGGATAGCGACAATATCGCTGACCGTTCTGAGGTTTGCCGCATCGTCCTCGGATACGGTGATCCCGTATTCCTCTTCCATTGCCATGAGCATCTGCACGACGTCAAGAGAGTCGGCGCCGAGATCTTTGACTACGTCGCTTTCGGGCGTGATCTTTTCTTTATCGATACCGAGTTGTTCGCTTAAAAGCGAAACGATCTTCTCGTATACTTCCATAAAATCCTCCGTTAAACATTTGATATCTTTATTTTAGCAGATGAAAAAGGATTTGTCAATGGTTTTTTCCGACATTTCCGTTTTTCCGCATCGTCAGACCGATCCTGTTCTTTTTCGGGTCGACGGTCAGGACCCTGACTTTGACCGTCTGACCGACTTTCAGAACGTCGGAAGGATGACGGACGTATCCGTCGGAAATCTCCGAAATATGAACGAGTCCGTCCTGATGGACGCCGATATCGACGAAAGCGCCGAAATCGATGACGTTCCTGACCGTGCCCGTCAGTTCCATGCCCACCTTCAGGTCGTTGATATCCATGATATCCGAACGGAGTTCCGGTTTAGGCAAACTGTCGCGGACGTCCCTCCCCGGTTTTAAAAGTTCGGTGACGACGTCGTTCATGGTCGGCACGCCGAGCCCGCACTCTTCCGCGGCTTTTGCCTCGCCGAACTTCTTGATTTTCTCAGGCAGACCGGAAAGTTTTCTCTCTTTCACGTCCTCGTCGGTATACCCGAACAGAGCGAGAAGTTTCTCGGTTGCCGCGTACGATTCCGGATGGACGGCGGTATTGTCCAGGATATTCTCTCCGTCACGGATGCGGAGGAAGCCCGCGCATTGTTCGTATGCCTTTGCTCCGAGTTTAGGGACTTTCAGGAGGTCTTTTCTCCGTCTGAATTTCCCGTTTTCCTCACGGTAGGCAATGACGTTCCCCGCGATCGACGCGTTGAGCCCCGCCACGTGGGAAAGAAGAGAGGGGCTTGCGGTATTTAAATCGACGCCGACGGAGTTGACGCAATCTTCCAGCACGCCGTCCAGGACGGCGTCCAGTCGCGCGGCGGGCATATCGTGCTGATATTGTCCGACGCCGATTGCTTTCGGGTCGATTTTGATGAGTTCGGCAAGGGGATCCTGTAATCTCCTCGCAATGGAGATCGCCGAACGGAGCGTGAGATCGTATTGCGGAAATTCTTTTGCGGCGAGCGGAGAGCCCGAATAAACCGAAGCGCCCGCCTCGCTCACGACGGCGTACGTCACTTTCCCTCCGTAATCCTTCACCAGGTCGGAGACGAAAATCTCCGATTCTTTGGAGGCGGTTCCGTTTCCGATCGAAATGACGTCCACGCCGTATTTTTCGATCATTTTTCCGAGGACCTTTCTGGCTTCTTCCTTTTTATTCTGCGGCGGCGTGGGATAGACGACCGTCGTATCGAGGACCTTTCCCGTTCCGTCGACGACTGCGATCTTACATCCCGTGCGGTAAGCGGGGTCGAACCCCATCGTCACTTTATCCTTGACGGGCGGCTGCATGAGAAGGGGGCGAAGATTGACGTCGAACATTTTGATCGCCTGCTCCTGCGCGTCCTCGGTCAACGCATTCCGTATTTCTCTTTCGATCGAAGGTTGGATCAGTCTTTTGTAGCCGTCCGCAACCGCGGCTCTGACGCACGGAGTCGTCACGCTTCCCTCTTTCACGTAACCGACTTCGCAGACGCGCACGGCAAACTCGTCGTCAATGCTCACTTTGACCTTGAGATATCCTTCGTCCTCCCCTCGGTTGAGCGCGAGAACGCGGTGGGACTTGATCTGCGAAACGGGTTCCGCGTAATCGGCGTACATCTCGTACGTCTTCGCTCCGTCTTCTTCCGACTTCTGAAGTTTTGAGGAAATTTCCCCGTTTTTTAAATAAATTCTGCGAAGTTTTTTGCGCAGTTCCGCGTCGTCGGAAATCCGCTCGGCAAGGATATCCTGCGCCCCTGCAAGCGCTTCTTTTTCGTTTTTAACGCCGATTTCTTCGTTGACGAAAGGACGGGCAAGTTCTTCCGCGCTGCCCTCCGTCACGTTCTGCGCGATAAGAATATCGGCAAGGGGTTCCAGCCCTTTTGCAACGGCGATGGTCGCCCTCGTCTTTTTCTTCTGTTTATACGGTCTGTAAATATCTTCAACCTCGGTGAGCGTAGTCGCGCCGTCAAGAGCGGCGGCGATTTCGTCCGTCATTTTGCCCTGTTCGGTGATCGACGCCGTCACTTCGGCTTTCCGCTTCTCGATATTGCGCAGATAATTCAATCTGTCGGAAAGTTCGCGAAGGACCTGATCGTCGATATGTCCCGTCATTTCTTTACGGTAGCGCGCGATGAACGGAATGGTGTTTCCGTCGTCGAGAAGAGAGACGATATTTTTCGCGTGTTCGTCTTTCAGTTTGAACTCTTCGGTGATCTGTTTCAGTACGTCCATTTTGGTTTTACCTTCTTAGTAATTTGAGATGGTTTTTATCTTCTTCGGATACGCGGAAAGAATCCGTGATCTTCGATATCGTTTTATTGTGAATAAAATCGTCCCGTATCCCCTTCTCTATCAGAGGAAGAACGAGATCCCGCTTTTTCACGAAAGCAACGGAGAGAAGCCAGGCGATCGCCATATCGTTATAATACCCTTTCCCCGATGCAGAGAGAGCGAGATTTACCGCTCTTTCCGAATATTCGTCCGTCAGATAATACGTGAGAAGAACGACGAGAAGGTAACGCAGAGCAAACCCTTCGGAATCGGACACGTTACGCTGAATTTCATCAAAAAAAACTTCTCTGTTCCGCGCGATCAGCTTTGACGCGGCGACGAATCCGTCGATATGCGCCCAACTGTCAGCCTCTGAAACGTAACGCGGATAAAACCGCAGATAATCCGAAAGAGGCAATTTCGCGATCACAAACCCGAGGATGAGAATCTCCTCGTGAGAAAAATCGTCAGTCCGTTCCGGATAAGCGAAGGGAACGGAAGCGTACTCCCGTACGATTTTTTTGAGTTCGGGCGTTCTGACACCGATCGATTTTTTTCCGGAATTGACGATCCTTTGATTGAATTCCGCAAATTTACGATCACAAAGCGGGA
>CAMAJQ010000178.1 GCA_945835865.1 uncultured Clostridia bacterium | reverse complement strand
CCGATGGAAAAGAGTCTCGCCGTCTGTCAGAAACTGTACGAAAACGGATATCTTTCCTACCCGAGGACCAACTCCGAATACCTTGCGACCAACGAGAAGGACAAAGTGAAGAAGATCGTGTCCCTCGTCGCGGGACTCGGCTACCCCGTCGTCTTCAAAGAGAAGAAGAATATCTTCGACGATTCTAAGATCGAATCCCATTCCGCGCTGACGCCGACCTATAAAATTCCCGAAAAGAAAAACCTGTCGGCAGACGAACTGACCGTTTATCAGGCCGTTCTGCACCGCTTCGTCGCCGTGTTCTGCAAGGAAGACTGCCTGACCGAAAAGACCGAAATGACGGTCAGCCTCGGCGGAAAGGAAGATTACGTCCTGAAAGGAACGGTCGTCGTAAACCCCGGCTGGACGAAGTACGACGGCTACGAAAAAAAGGACAAAACGCTTCCCAATCTCAAAAAGGGAGATCGGGTCAACGTCGACTTCCGCCCCGAAGAAAAGCAGACGTCCCCGCCCCGCCATTATACCATCGAAACGCTCAACAACTATCTGAAAAACCCCTTTAAGGATGAAAAAGCCCCCGACGACGGAAGCGACGAAGAGGAATACAAAGCCATTTTCAAAGGACTTGAACTCGGCACGGAAGCGACCCGTACGGGCATTATCGACAACGCAAAAAAAAGCGGATACATCTCCCTCAACAAGGACGTTTATAAAATCGAGCCGAACGGAAAATTTCTCATCGAGCAGATCTCCGATATGGCGATCTCCATGGACAAATACAAGACGAGCCAGATGGGACAAGCCCTCAAGAGCGTGTACCGCGGAGAAATGACCGTCGACGAAAGCGTGGAAATGGCGAAAAAGGAAATTGCGGAAGTCTTCCGTTCCGACCCGGACGAAGGCACCGGCTTTTACGGCGACGAGGCGGGGAAATGCCCCCTGTGCGGCAAGACCGTCGTACGGGGAAAATATTCCTACGGCTGTTCGGGTTTCCGCGAGGGCTGCGGTTTCCGCATCAATCTCCGTATTCTCGGCACTCCCGTTCCCAAAAAACAGATTGCAAAAATCCTCGCGGGCGAAAAGACGGACGAAATGAGTTTCGTCGGCAAATCGGGCAAGCCCTTCACCGCCCGACTTGATCTGGACGAAGATAAAAAACTCCGCTTTTCCTTCTTCCCCCGTTCCAAAGGGGTGGGAGAATAAAGGAATCCCGCCCGTTCTCCCGCGGACGGACAAAAGCCGGGATCTTCCCCCGTAAGCCGTTTATCCCGGCAAAGCGCGCCGGACGGAACGAAACGGAATCCGATCAGACGTTCCGGAATACGCCTTTACGAAAAAACTCCCGCCGATCTTTCAGGATCGGCGGGTTTTTCATTCGTCCCCCCTTCTTTCTGACTCGGAACGGGGTTGAAAAGAGAGGTTCAGAAGAAAAATCCTTTGCCAAAACAGACTTTTTCCTTTTCTCCTTTCCGACGCAGGCGGGACCTGCGGATCTTCGAAAGAATCAGACAGAAGGCGAAAGCAAACAGGACGCCGACCAGAGCGCCCGCCGAATCGGCGCCGACGTCTGACCACTCCGCCGCTCTCCCGCCGACGAAAGTCTGATGCCACTCGTCGGACAGGGCGTACAGAAAACAGAAGGCAACAGAGCCCGCTCCCGAGATCAACGCCCCTTTCCCCGACCGGCAGAAAGTCGCGGAAAAACCGTAGACGAAAAAAGCGAGCATGGCAAATTCGCATCCGTGAGCGATCTCGCGGAGAGGACCTTCGATCTTCTTCACTTCCTCGAGTTGTTCTTCGGGGGAAAGGCTTTCAAACCCGGCGACGAAGGTCTGCGCGACCAGGAGGGAAACTCCTTGCGACCGTCCGGAAGACCGTTCGGCGTCCTGATGGGAATTCAGGAAGATAAACGCCGCGGAAAAGAGGATCCCGACCAGAAAAACGAAACGGAAAACTTTACGGAACATAGACTTTTCACCCGTTCAGCGATCGAGTTCGTCGAGCGTTTTCTCGAAAGACGGCAGGATATTCTCGCGGAAATACACGCAGGATTTTTCCTGCATTCCTTCGATATCCTTCCCGATCGTTTCTTTTGCCTTGACGAACTCCCGATTGCCGCTTTTGACCTCTTCGACGCATTTGACGTAGGCCGCAAAGCGGTCGGCGCATTTCATCAGTCTGTATTCTATGCTCTTCTCGTCCGGAAAAATGAACGAAGCGTAACTTTCGCGCAATTCTTCCGGCAATTTATCGACGAGTTTGCGACAGGAAAGCGCCTCGAGGTCTTTGTACGCCGAGCGGATATGCTCGTTGAAATACTTGATCGGAGTGGGAAGGTCTCCCGTTACGACCTCGCTCGCCTCGTGATAGACGGCGTAGCAAAGAGTGCGGTAAAGATCGACCTTGCCGCCGAACATCTCGTTTTCGATCAGGGCGAGAGCGTGCGCGATCTCCGCGACCTCCCAACTGTGCTCCATGATATTCTCATCCACCGTGGAATGCATGAGCGCCCATCTTCTGATATATTTCATCCTGCCCATATAAGCGTAAAAATCGTGATCCATACCCTTCCTCCGAAAAAGAAAACCCGCGATACGTTCGCGGGCATAAAATAGCAAAAAGAATCCGTTCGTCTACCTGCGGGTCATTTTGCAACGATCTCGTTGTTTTCGACCTTGAAGAATTCGTTCGCGCTGTCGACGGAAACGGAAGTGAACACGCAGTTTCCGAACGCCTTTTCTCCGAGTTCCGTCAAAGAAGCGGGAATGACGACCGTCTTCAGGGAAGAACAATTGTAGAAGGCGTATTTTCCGATCGAAACGACGCCCGCGGGAGCGAATTTATAGATCGCCGTATTGGCGAAAGCAAACTGCCCGACCGTTTTCAGACTCTTGTTGAAAACGTATTCGCTCAGTTTTACGCAATCCTGGAAGGCAAACGCGCCGACTTCCGTAAGCCCGTCTCCCAGAACGTCCGCCTTTTTGAGGTCGGGCGCTCCCTGAAACGCCGCCATACCGATCTTTTTATAACTCTCCGGTACGGTAACCGTCTTCAATCCCGCCGCAAAAGCGAACCCTTCTTCTCCGATCGCCGTTACGGGTTTGCCCTCGTAGGTCGTGGGAAGATATACGGTTTCGGGGAGAACGGCGTCCGCCTTCATCGAAATCTCGTATTCCTCTCCGATCAGCGTAAATTCAAAGTATTCGGAGGAAGTGACGTTATCCTCGTAATTTTTAGTCCTGAGACCGATATGGCAGGAAGGTAACGCGCCGGTCATACATACGGCCGCGAACACTGCAAGCCA
>CAMAJQ010000177.1 GCA_945835865.1 uncultured Clostridia bacterium | reverse complement strand
GCGATTATATCGATCTGAAACTCAAGATGCTCAACTGTCACGAAAGTCAGGTGGTCTGGATGCGCGATCACGACGGGATCGATTTTCCCGATATGGTGAAAACGTGTTCGAGATACCGCGGATATCAATGCGGGGCGGCGTATGCGGAAGGATTCAGACAGTGTCAGGTTTACCTGAAAGGAACGACGAAACGGTTATTGCCGTAAAGGAGAGAGAAAATGGATTTCAATTCAACGGTGAAAGGCAGTATGCTCGAGGGGTTTTATCCCGCGGGCTGGGATTTTGAGAAGATCGACGCCTGCGTCGGCGCGCCCGAAACGGTCACGGAGAGACAGGCTTTCTGGAACCGGGATTTTACGCCCGTGCCGTGCGAAAGCCTGAGCGATTTTGAAACGTATATGGGGCACGAGATCGCCATGCAGATCAAACTTGCCGGAGACAGAAAGGAAAAAATCGCCTTTATCCTGCCCGTGGGTCCCATGGGAATGTACAGATGGGTGGTGTATTTCCTGAAGGAATGGAAGGTCTCCTGCAAGCACGTTTACACCTTTAATATGGACGAATGGGCGGACGGGGAAGGAAACACTCTCGCGAGCGATAACCCCGGGTCCTTTCAATACGCCATGGAGCACGCGCTGTTCGATCCGCTGGGAGAACTGACCGTTCCCGTGGAACAGCGCAATTTCGCCACGAAAACCAATCTTCCCACTTATCCCGGAAAGATCGCCGCGCTGAAAGCCGAGGGCGCGAAACTCGTTCTGGTGTACGGTATCGGCAGAATGTGCCATATCGCCTTCTGGGAGCCCCATTTCGCCGCCGACTACGCGAGCGAGGATGAATGGAAACGGGCGCCTTACCGCATCGGAGCGAAGATCCATCCGATCACGGTGGAGCAGAACGCCCTTACGAGTTTCAAGTCGAGGACGACCCTCGTGCCCTGCCGTGCGAATACGATCGGACCCGCTCTTTTCCTGCAAGCCGATTACGCGATCGGCGGTGCGGACGGAACGCTGGGAAGAGGTATGCAGTGGCAGGGGCTTTCCCTCTGGATGACCCTCCGTTACGGTCAGACTCCGTGGATCACCTCGTCCTATATCCCGACGCTTGCGGGCAGACTGTTCTTCCTGAAAGAACTTGCGGGTCCGCTGGTCGCGGAATGCAACTGATCTGCCGCGTTTTTTCTCTTTGTCAGACGTAAAACGAAAGATAAAAAGTCCGTCGCGCTTCCGGAAGGGGCGCGGCGGACTTTTCGGGTTGTAAAGACTCGTCTGCTGAAAGTCTGCGTGAAGTCGGATCCGGAAACGGAGACGGAAAAAGCCGGTTCTTTCTCGTGAAACGGGCGGGTTTCCGTCCGGTCAGGATCCTTTTTCCTGCAGTTCTTCGAATTTCGCCTTCATGGTGGGGTTGTTGCGGGTCAGTTTCTTGATGGTGAGGTCTTCGGCTTTTTCGTTGGCGAGCCGGAGATTGTTTTCGGAGCCGACGAGAAGTTCCTTGATTTTGTTCAGCCGTTCGACGGTCTTGTCGATCTCTTTGACGGCGTCCTGAAACTTCTCGCTCGCGAGGCGGTAGTTTCTGCCGAATTTATCTTTGAAGTCGTTGAGGTCCTTTTCGAAGTTGGTGATATCCACGTTCTGCTCGCGCGCGGCGATCAGTTGCCGACGGTAGTCGAGCGCGTTGAGGGCGGCGTTGCGGAGCATGGTGATGACGGGAATGAAAAATTGCGGGCGGATGACGTACATTTTCGGGTAGCGGTGGGACACGTCTACGATCCCGCCGTTGTAAAGGTCGCTGTCCGCTTCGAGCAGGGAGACGAGAACGGCGTATTCGCAATTCTTTTCCCGGCGGTCCTTGTCGAGTTCCTTGAAGAAATCCTCGTTGCGGTGTTTTTTCGCCGTATCTTCGCATTCGTTTTTCATCTCGAACATGATGGAGATATATTCCACTTTGTCTTCGGAATAGTCGCGGAAGATGAAATCGCCCTTGCTTCCTCCCGAGGCGTCGTTGTCCTTTTCAAAATAAGCGCGGGGAAAACCCGTGGCCCGAAGTCGATTAAACTCGTTTTCGCAGTGTTGTTCGAGGGTTTCTCCCACCATCTTGGTGGACATGCGGATCTTCAGGTCTTTATAGTAATCGATCTGCTCGTCCTTGGCTTTGAGTTGGCTTTCAAAGTTGCGGCGGAGATTTTCCCGCTCGATGACGGTCTGCTGTTCCTTGTTTTCGAGAGAACTTTTCAGAGTGTTGATCATTTGGTCGCGGTCGGTGACGGCCTGCGTCACGGCGAGCTGCTTCTCGACGTCCTTCCCGGCGAGTTCTGCTTGCTTTTCCTTCAGGTCGGCTTGCAGGCGGGAGATCTCCTTTTCCTTTTCGCGTACGGCTTCGTTCACGGCGAGACGGAGTTTGTCGCCGTTCTCGTCCATCAGGGCGCGCAGGCGGGCGAGTTCGGTCTCCTTTTCGGCAAGCCGTTTTTCCCACGTTCCTTCCGTGCGGGTTCTGAGAAGTTCGAGTTCGGTCTCCTTGGTCTGATTGATCTGTTTTTCCTTTTCGGACACGGCTTTCTGAAATTCGCCGTCGCGGACCTGCTGGACGATGGAGAGATAATCGGCGTCTTCCATCTCGAATTCTTTTTTGCAGTGCGGGCATACGATTTTATTCATGGCGGGTTCTCCTTGCCTTCCGTTTCCGGCGGGATCGGAAGAAGTTATTTTTTCAGCGTGACGGTAAATACCGTTCCTTCCCCGAGGCGGGAACGGGCGGAGATCTCCGTCTCCGTGAGGTCGGCGATCCTCTTGACGATGGAAAGTCCGAGTCCGTTGCCGGGGGTGGAGCGCGATTTGTCTCCGCGGTAATATTTATCGTACATCCGGGAAAGGGTTTCTTCGGTCATGCCGACGCCCTCGTCGGCGACGGTGACGGCGATCGCCTTGTTTCCGTCCGCGACCGAAACGGTCACCTTGCCTCCCGGAAGGGAATATTTGACGGCGTTTTCAATGAGGTTGAGAAAGAGTTGGGAAAGAAGCCTTTCGTTTCCGACGTAAAAGAATTCCTTGAAATCCGCTTCGATCGTCAGGTCTTTTTTCTCCCATTCGTCCTGCAGGAGAAGAAGACACTTGCGCAGGGTTTCCGAAAGGGAAAAAGAAACGTCGGCGTCGGCAAACGCGCCGTTATCGAGTTTATTGATGAGAAGGGTTTCCGTCGTCAGCCCGATCAGGCGGTCGGATTCGGCGGCGATGACTTCGGCGTATTCTCTCTTCTCCTCTTCCGGGAGATTGCCCTTCGCGAGGAGTTTGGCAAAGCCCCGGATGGAGACGATGGGGGT
>CAMAJQ010000176.1 GCA_945835865.1 uncultured Clostridia bacterium | reverse complement strand
TTGTGTTCTAAAAGCTATTATAACAAAATGCGAAAAGGAAAGCAACAATACACACGGTAAAAAAAATCGCAAAGAAACGTTTTGTTCAAAAGTATGGCACGCTAATCTCTGTTCCGCTTCACTATATAAGTTCAGTGTACTCTGCAAGGCGTTACGTCAAGGAAGAAACTTCACCTAAACTCTTTGAAAGGCGGCCTATCGTTCATTTCCCATAGAAACAGAGGGAAACGCTTTCCTTTTTGAATGGCGAAAAACGGAGGGACGTCGTTTGCAAAATTGAGTTCCGTCTGCAGGGGAGGTGAAGAGGTATTTTTTTCCTTTTTCAGGGAATAATAAGATCATGATAAAAGCGGTCAACAATCTCGGAAAAGTGAAAAAAGCCATCGAAACCTGTCTCAATTCGGACGTAAACGTTAAGGTCAACCTCGGAAGAAATAAATTCGTCTGTTACAGAGGGAGGGTGACGAACGTTTATCCTGCACTGTTTACCGTTTCTCCCTATGGGGAATTCCGAGGTAAAACGAGTTTTTCGTATTCCGAGGTCATGTGCGGCAGCGTCGTGATCCGTCGCGACCATCCGAATTGAATCAATCTTTCGTCTGCAGAGACCTCATTTCGTTGCGCTTCCGTATTGCAAGGCGCGTCTTCAGGTTTTTCCTTTTGGGTTTCCGTTTCATTTTTTCCTTATGTTTTCCTTTCCTTTTTTTCGGATAACGTAAAAAACCACGCCTTCCATTCCTTTCGGAAAGTTCGGCGTGGTTTTCGTTTTGTTTTGACAGGGGAGTTTACTTGCGGATCAGAACGGCAGTCTCGCAGAAACGTTTTGCCGATTCGATCGCTTGCTCGCAGAGTTCGGAATTCTCATAACTGTCTCCGATGGCAAGCAGGCGGTTTCCCGAAGAGAAGACTTTAAAGCGGGATCTTCCTCTGGAGTCGGCAACGACGTTCACGTTGCCCGCTTCGATATTTTTGCGGATGGTTTCGATTCCGTTTTTGATACCGCTCAGACTGGTGTATTTTTCCGTTCTCATGAGCATGATCCCGTCTGATGAGAAGAGTTCGGCAACGAAATAAATATCGTCCTGTTCCACCGTCCATTTTCCGCAGGTTTCCGCTTGTTTCTCAAGTTCCTCGTTGCGTTTCAGCGCCGCGGCAGACGGCTTTCTGACGGGCTTGGAGGCGGCAAGTTTTGCCGCGGGAAGATCGTCGTATCTTCTCTTGGATGGATCCTTAACGACGATTTTCGTCAGCGGTTTCTGATATTTGTTTTTCTTGTTGATGGGCGTCGCGGGGATGCCGTCGTTATAAATGGGATAATAGAGTTTTACGGGTTTTTCCGGGATGGGTTCTTCCGTTTCTATAGCGGAAAGATCCGTTTCGGTCTGGTCTTCTTCGAGAAGGGGATCGGGCTCTTCCGCAGTTTCAGCCGCGGCGACCTCTTCGTCCGATGCGTCGGCAACGGCGATCTCATCTTCCGTTGTTTCGATCGCTGTAACGGTTTCTTCTGCGGGGGCGGGTTCGGAAACCGTTTCGTTCTGTTCTGCCGTTACGGGCGCTTCGGCAATTTCTTCTGCCGTCTCGTTCATTTCCGTATCGGTGGACTGCGTCGTCTCCTCGGTTGAAGCGACTTCTTCCATGCTTTCGGAAACCTCGGGTTCAGTCTCTGCGACCTTTTCTTCATCCGAGGCGGGCGCTTCGTTTACGGAAACGCTTTCCGCCACGGTTTCTTCTGCCGACTCTTCTACGGTTTCATCCGTCGCTGCAGGCTCTTCCGTCGTCTCTTCTACGGTTTCTTCCGTCGTTTCCGGTGCCGAGGTTTCCTCTGCCGTCTCTGCAACCGTCTCGTTATCGTCCGTCGTTCCGACCGACTCTTCCGCTTCCGCGGAGACTTCCGGTCCGTTCGTCCCTTCATCCTCCGTTTCCGCAGGCGCCTCGGGTTTGATTCCGATCTCTTCCGTTTCGGAAGGCGTTTCGGGGGCGGTCGCAATTTCTTCCGCCTTTTCTTCCGTCTTCGGTTCCTCGGTTATCGCCTCCGGTATTTCAGCCTCTTTTTCTTCCGCTGCGGCGGGTTCTTCCGGGGAAACGGTTTCGGTTTCTTCCGTCTTGCCGGTTTCTTCCGTAATCGCGCTTTCTTCGGTTGCGGTGGAAATTTCCTCCGTTCCTTCGTTCGCGGCGTCCGCAGGCGAGGTTTCCGTCTGAACGACGATTTCGGTTTCTGCGGGCGTTTCGGCAACGACGACGGTTTCGTCTTCAGCGTCAGCGATGATGGTGTTCACTTTTTCTTCTTCGTATTCGAGAAGGAGTACGTCGTTATTGTGAATGGCGACGGGGTGCATATACTGCGCTTTTCTCGCGCGCTTTCTCTCGTCGTTTTCGCGGCGGCGTTTTTCCTTCTCGGAATCGCGCAGGGTGGCGAGTGCGAGTTCAACCTCTTTTTCCGTCTGCACTCTGCGCTGTTTTTCTTTTTCGTAAGCTTCCTTCGCGATGCGGACTTCTTCTTTTGCTCTGCGTTCTTCCTCTTCCTGCTCGGCTTTCTTTTTACGGTTGGCTTCGACGGCGTAGCGCTTGGCTTCCTTCACGGTCATTTTCTGGGTGGAGGGCGCAGAGGCGTTTTCTTTTTCGATCTCGTGTTTTTTGAGTTCTAATTCGGCTTTCTGCGCTTTCAGATTGTAAATTCTGACTTCCGCATCCGTATCGATGAGGGCAAGGTTCTTTTCGAGGATCTCTTTGCGGTAAACGCGGTCGCGGTTTCTCGCCTCGATGGCGTCGGAAAGGTCTCCCTTTTCTGCCTGAACGTCCTCGAGGGTGTCGAGCGTGATTGCCGCTTTTTTCTTGCGGAAGGACTTGAAAGGTCCGGTCGTCTGCTTTTTGTAAAGAGAAGAAAGGGCGTTTTCCTTATCGGCGAGTTCGCGGTATTTCGCCTCGTCGGCGGCGTTGAGAACGTCTTCGCTTTCGGCGATGATATTTTCCTCGTCGTTCAGCTCGGCTTTTCTGAGTGCGGCGTTTTTCGTCGTTTCTTCTATTGCCGTATCGATGAGTCTGATATCGGCGTCGACCTGTGCGAGAAGGCGTTCCTTTTTGTCGCGGAGTTCTTCCTGACGGCGCTCTTCTTCCTTTTTACCGGCCTTTTTCTTTTTGCTTTTCCTGCAGCCGACGACGATCGCGACTACGACCGCGGCGATGAGCACGACGGCGAGAACGCCGAAAGCAATGAGCTGAGGAACCGTGAAAGCAGAATTCAAATAATCGATAACCTGACCCATAAAACACCTCTTATCGGCACGGAAACCGACGCGTCGGAAGAGTGCGAAAACCCCGACGTCGGTCC
>CAMAJQ010000175.1 GCA_945835865.1 uncultured Clostridia bacterium | reverse complement strand
ATTTAATTCTTCTTCTAAATTCCCCACGAATATTTAACTAAAGTTAGACAAACTTTAGGAGGTGCATATTTTTATGGCAAAAAAGGGACAAACATTCAAAAAATACTCGCCAGAGTTCAAATTATCTGTTATACTAGATATGCGAGAACACAAGTTGAGTTATCACGAAACAATGCGAAAATATTTTCCGCATTTGGCTGATTCAAAAAATTTTAGTTTTTTATTAAAGTGGGAACGCAAATATTTAGAAGAAGGTATAGAAGGATTGTCAAAAGAAAATCGCGGTCGCCCTACTGTAAATGGTAAAAAACGAGGTCGTCCACCCAAGTTGGATAAACAAGTGGAAGAAGATTTAATAGCAGAAAATCAACGACTTAGAATGGAGATAGAATACCTAAAAAAACTGAGCGCCTTAGTACTTGCGGAAGAGCAAAAGAACGGCAAAAGGCCGAAATAATCTCTGAACTAAGGCAAAAATATCCGCTTAAAGATTTACTTGTTTTATCTAAACTTCCCCGAAGTACATACTACTATTACTTAAAACAAAGTAAGAAAGAAGATAAGTATTTTGTGGAAAAGATAGAGATAAAAGAAATCTTTGAAATGAACAAAGCACGGTATGGATATAGGCGTATTCTTGCTGTTTTACGGCAAAAAGGCTATATAATAAACCACAAAACGGTGTTAAAACTAATGAAAAGCCTTAATTTGCAAGCAAAACAAAAGAAATCCAAGTATAAATCGTATAAGGGTGAAGTAGGGAAAGTGGCAGACAATCTCTTAAAAAGAAACTTTACAGCAGAGAAACCGTTTGAGAAACTTACAACGGATGTAACAGAGTTTTCGGTATGCAACGAGAAGGTATATCTTTCCCCTGTAATGGATTTATACAACCGAGAAATTATGTCTTATTCCATTTCAAAAAGTCCAAACTTTTGGCAAACGAGAGAAATGCTACAAGGCTTATTTGAGAAGCTTCCCAAAGGAGCAAAGCCTTTGCTCCACTCGGATCAGGGTTGGCAATACCAAATGCGAGAGTTTCAGCGTATGCTTGCCGAGCATAATATACAGCAAAGTATGTCAAGAAAAGGCAATTGTTTGGACAACAGTTGTATGGAAAACTTTTTTGGAAGATTGAAAACGGAAATGTTTTACGGGGAAACGTTTCAAAGTACGGATGAATTCATCCGTACTTTGAAAGAATACCTTTTGTATTACAACAACGAGAGAATTTCTCTCAAACTAAAAGGAATGAGCCCTGTACAGTACAGAACTCATTCGCAAATTTAATATTTTTTGTCTAAACTTTGGGGTTCACTTCATACAGTACAGAACTCATTCGCAAATTTAATATTTTTTGTCTAAACTTTGGGGTTCACTTCAGGAAAGGTGCTCTTTTTCGTTTTTTGAACGTGTTGCGGCGCGCTCCGTCGCGTTGTATTCTGTTTGTTTTGTACGTTGCGGTACGTTCCGTCTGCTCGGGCGTTATTTTGCCCGACGACTCAGACGTTTTTCTTTTTCTTCCGGAAGGGGAAAGCGACGAGCGCGATTGCCGCAAAGGACAGCAAGGACAGCGCCGTTCCGCCTTCTATGCCGGAGAGGCATCCGCCCGCCGCGGCCTTTTCGCTTTCGGAATCGCTTTCAAGATTGCTTTCGATATTTTCGGAATCGTTTTCGGAACTGCTTTCGCCCTCCGTTTTCGGCAGCACCGTCTCGGCTGAAGTGATCTCCTTTTCGCCCGTCTCGTCCGAAAAATATTTCCCGCACTCGTCGCAGGCGTAATATTCGATATTGCCCTCTTCGTCGGCGGTGGCTTCCTTTCTTTCGACTTTGGTCAGGGAATGACCCTTGGCGGTGAGCTCCGAGAAAGTGGAGTGATCGCAGCGGCTGCACGTTTCGTATTCCTCCCAACCGCTTTCGGTGCAGGTGGGCGCTTTTCCGTCGTGCCGGATCGGATCGTGGTTGAGGGCGGGGATGGGTTCCTGCCCTTCGAGCACGGTTTTGCACAGACTGCATACTTTTCCCGGCGTAAGACCCGGTTCCGTGCAGGTCGGGTCAAAGCCCGCCGCGTCGCTCTCGACGTGATGCTTTTCATAGTTGAAATATACGTCGCCGTAAGCCGTCTTCGCGATGACGCTGTACCCTTGGCAGGCGAGGCTTCCGACGAAGTTTTTGCCGAAGGTGAAACCCGTTGCGGTCAGAGTATAGTCCGTGTTCGCAACGGTTTTGTAATCGAAGGATACCCAATCGGAATAGACGATTTCTTTGACGATTTCATCGGCGCACGGGAGAGAGAACACGTCCGCCGAGCCGTCGCTCGTGCAGGAAGCCTTCACTTCCGGCTGTTCGGTTTCCGCCGCGAGCCTGAGGCGATAGGAAAAAGAAGGAGTCCTCTGCGCGTAAGGACCGAACGATACTTTGGCGGAACAGCCGCACCAGTTTCCGTAAACGGCGGGCTGCGTCACGTTTCCGGTAAACACGAGAAAATCGTTGACGTAAATTTTGCTGTCCGCGCTCCCGATATCGAAGGTGACCTTCATCGTCCCGTTGCAATCTCCGAAGTAAAAGTTGGCGGGATCCGTTTCCTGGTATCCGTAAACGACGTTTTTAAAACGGCAGCCCGATACCGTCGTCAGGGCGCTGATCTGGACCGCGCCCTTCGCTTCGGCGTCCCAGTTGAATTTTCCCCAGAAATCGAAGCGCAGAATGACCGCTCCCACCGACCAGTTTTCGGAGTGGTAAGGGTTCGTCAGATCGTTGCCGAGGGCAATATAGAAACTGCCGTTGGAACCGCTTTCCCGTTTATCGGTCGATACGAATACGGAAAACGGCTTGCTCGTCGAATCCGCATTGAGAAGCGGGGCGGGGGTTTTCAGCGCAACGCCTTTATGGTAGGTGTCCGACCACCCTGCCGTCGTCGTGTCTCCCACGGCTACGAAACCTGCCGTTTTGTTTTCCAGGGTCAAGGCGTTATCCAGCAATTCAAAGTCGGTAGCGTTGTACGAATAAGCCTCCGCCTTGTTCCGATACGTCGGCGCCGCCGTGCATACCGCCAGGAGAGCGGCAAACAGGCACGCGCACAAAAGAGTTCTGGTTTTCATGTTTTTTCCTCCAAAAGATTATTTTTTATATGTTTCGGAAACGTATTCCGACCCAAATACGGTTTTGAGTATGACCTGTGCGTACAGGCGGATGATAAAGTCGTTCGAGTGGTTCACGTTGTTTGCAATGGTGTCCCTCGTTTTTTTGCCGGTTTTTTCGATCGCGTCGGTCAGCGCCTGAACGTCGGCAACGGCAATCCTGTCCGCTCTGGGATGGTTTTTCACCGTCGTTTTCGTCCAGTAAGGAATG
>CAMAJQ010000174.1 GCA_945835865.1 uncultured Clostridia bacterium | reverse complement strand
ACTCTGGGATTATTCCGATCAATGGGGAAATATCAAAGGGATCGTCTGTCCGCTGCTTTCTTTTTTTTGGGGACTTATCTGTCTCGTCTATTATTTCCTTCTTTTCAAGCCGATCGGAAAACTCGCCTTTTTTGTTTCGGGGTCTTCCGTTGCGGTATTGATTCTCGGCGTTGCTTACGGTATTTTTCTGATCGATCTTTTCTATTCTCTCGAATTGATGGGCAAACTCCGCAAATATGCCATTTCCATCCGTGAAACGCTTTCTCTGGAAAAGATCAAGGTGTATCTGCAGGAAGAAAATAAAAAAATCAGGAAAAGACAGGACGCCTTTATGCTTCGCGTTCATTCGCAGATCCGGAAATACATCGATCTGGATAAAATAAAAAATATCTTTAAAAAGGAGAATGAGGATTGAAATGATAAAAGTTGATATGATCTCCGGTTTCCTGGGTGCGGGAAAAACGACGTTGATCAAAAAGTTGTTTTCAGACTGTTTCGGTAAAGAAAAGGTCGTTCTGATCGAAAACGAATTCGGTGAGATCGGAATCGACGGCGCGTTCCTGAAAGAGAGCGGGGTGGAGATTAAGGAAATCAATTCCGGCTGTATCTGCTGTTCTCTCGTCGGCGACTTTTCAAAATCCATGAAAGAGGTCGTTGAAAAATTTGCACCCGACCGGATCATTATCGAGCCGTCGGGAGTCGGTAAACTTTCCGATATCATCCGCGCGGTCGAAAAAGTCGGACTCGATCTGAAAATCAACGTCGTGGCAACCGTCGTCGACGGCGGAAAATGCAAAATGTATCACAAGAATTTCGGCGAATTCTATAACGATCAGGTGAAGGAAGCAAATACCGTCGTCGTTTCCAAAACGGACAAGTTGACCGACGAAAAGATCCGCTCGGCGGTGGAACTGATCAGGGAGATCAATCCGAAGGCTACGATCGTCACGACTCCGATCGCCAGATTGGACGGGGGAAAATTGCTTGAAACCCTCGAGAGCGACGTTTCCATGGTCGAGGAACTTTTAGCGGAGATCGCGAAAGAGCCGGAACATCACCATCACGATCACGACGGAGAATGCTGCTGCGGCGAGCACGAGGAAGAACACGAACATCATCATCACGATCACGACGACGAATGCTGCTGCGGCGAGCACGGAGACGAGCACGGCCACCATCATCACGACCACGATGCGGACGAAGTGTTCGGCAGTTGGGGAAAGGAGACTGTTTTATCCTTTACGCACGAAGAGTTGGATGGAATTCTGAAAAAACTGTGTGAAGAGGAGAGCGATCTCGGGGTGATCCTGCGTTCAAAAGGGATCGTGCGGGCTTCCGATCGGGACGAGTGGTATTATTTTGACCTGGTTGCGGGAGATTACGAAATCAGAACGGGATCGCCTGACGTTATCGGTAGGGTGGTCGTTATCGGTTCCTCTCTGAATAAAGAAAAGATCCGTCGTCTGTTCGATAAGGAGTAAATTATGGCGAGAACGTTTCCCGCGGTTGTCGTCAACGGGATTTTAGAGAGCGGAAAGACGAGATTTATCGTGGATTCTCTCAGGAACGGAGATTTCGGAGATATCGGAAAAGTGCTCGTTCTGTCCATGGAAGAGGGAGAGGAGGAATACGACCCCGCGGAACTTGCGGAGTACGACGCCTGCGTCTATACGTTTTCTTCCGAGGAAGAATTTACCGTAGAAAAGATCAACGAACTGATCAAAACCAATAAGCCCCACGCGGTTTTTTTTGAAATGAACGCCATGTGGGATCCCGAAAAAATCAAATTTCCGCCGTACATTCTCGTGGAACAGTCTTTCACGATCATTGACGCGACGACCTTCAAAGTTTATTTCAACAATATGCGTCAGAAGTTCGTCGATATGATCGGATCTTCCGACGTCGTTATCATGAACCGTTGCGAAGATACTCCGGAAATGGCGGGGTATAAGAGAAATATCCGGCTTATCAATAAGGACGCCGCCATTCTCGCGATCGGACCGGACGAGAAACCCATCCGGTTTACCGAAGAATTGCCGTATCGGCTCGGCGACGAGATGAAAATCGAAGACGACGATTTCGGAATATTTTATATCGATACGTTTGAAAACCAACCCCGCTACGACGGGAAGATCGTTGAATTCGATTGTATGACGGTCACGTCGCGGAAACTTCCCGAAAAGACCTTTATTGCGGGGAGGCTTGCGATGACCTGTTGCGAAAACGATATTCAGCTCCTCGGTCATCTTTGCGCGACGAATCAGCCGATTTCCTTCGTCAACAAACAGTGGGTGCATTTGCGCGCCCGCGTACATTATCTTCGGGAGGAGGGAGACGAGGAACCTCAGATCGTACTGGAATACCTTTCCTCGCACGATATTCCGGAAATTGAAAATCCTGTGGTTTCTCTGTCCAATTAAAATATGAAAAAGAAAATTGCGCTTCTGACGAGCGGGGGAGACGCCCCCGGCATGAATGCGTGTTCCCGTGCGGTTGTTCGTTACGCCCTCTCGTGCGGGATGACCGTTTTCGGTGTTTACGGCGGATACAGAGGGCTGGTGGACGGAGAGATCGTCCGTCTCGATCGCAGGTCGGTATCGGATATCATTCAGCGCGGAGGCACCTTTCTGAAGACGGCGAGATGTCCTGAATTTACCGAATACGAAGTCCGTGCAAAAGCAGCCGAAAACCTGAAAGAAAAGGGGATCGACGGGCTGATAGTGATCGGCGGAGACGGTTCTTTCCGCGGCGCGCGTGCCCTGTCCGAAGATTTCGGCGTCAAAGTGATCGGAATTCCCGGAACGATCGACAACGACCTCGGTTATACCGATTTCACGCTCGGTTTCGATACGGCGGTCAATAACGTTCTTTGGGCGATCAACAATTTGCGGGACACCATGCAGTCGCATGAAAAAGTAACTTTTATCGAAGTGATGGGCAGACATTGCGGAGATATCGCCTTACATGCAGGCGTCGGAGGGGGCGCGGAATATATTCTCGTTCCGGAAATCCCATTCGATATGGGGAAGATTGCCGAAGATATTCTCAGTGAATCCAATCAGGGTAAAAAATCGAACATGATCGTCGTTGCCGAAGGTGCGGGCAGCGTGGACGACCTGGCAAGGGATTTTGCCGAACGCACGGGGATCGAACCGCGAAAGACGAGACTCGGGCATATCCAGAGGGGCGGTTCGCCGTCCCGCTTTGACCGCGTTTTTGCCTGCCGGTGTGCAGTCCGTGCCGTCGATCTTCTGAGGGAAGGAATATCGGGAAGAGTTGTCGGCATCCGGAACGGAAAGATCGTAGACGACGGAATCGCCGAAGCCCTTGCAAAGGTCAGACCTTTCGATGAAGAACTTTACAGGATCGCCTGCAGTCTGAGCT
>CAMAJQ010000173.1 GCA_945835865.1 uncultured Clostridia bacterium | reverse complement strand
ACAAAACGATTACGTTATCTGACGGACGGAAAAAGGTCGTCGGGCGGCGAAGGAAAAAGGAAAGGAAGTTATGGAAAACAAAAGGTACGAACTCAACAAAAACCTCGCGCAGATGCTGAAAGGGGGGGTCATCATGGACGTCACCACCCCCGAACAGGCGAAGATCGCCGAAGAAGCGGGCGCCTGCGCCGTCATGGCGCTGGAGAGAATTCCCGCGGATATCCGCGCGGCGGGCGGGGTGTCCCGAATGAGCGACCCGAAACTGATCCGGGAAATTCAGGACGCGGTATCCATTCCCGTCATGGCGAAATGCCGCATCGGACATTTCGTTGAAGCGCAGATCCTGCAGGCGCTCGAGATCGATTATATCGACGAAAGCGAAGTGCTTTCCCCTGCGGACGACAAATACCATATCGACAAGACGAAGTTTTCCGTTCCGTTCGTCTGCGGGGCGAGAGATCTCGGCGAAGCGCTCAGGCGGATCGCCGAAGGGGCTTCGATGATCCGGACGAAGGGAGAACCGGGCACGGGGGATATCGTGCAGGCGGTCCGTCATATGCGCATGATGCAGTCGGAGATCCGCAGAGTCGCGTCCGCTTCCGCGGACGAACTCTATGAGATCGCCAAGCAGTTGCAGGTTCCTTTCGACCTTCTTCTCTCCGTACACGACGAGGGAAGACTTCCCGTGGTCAATTTCGCCGCGGGCGGAGTGGCGACTCCCGCCGACGCCGCTCTCATGATGCAACTCGGAGCGGAAGGGGTGTTCGTCGGGTCGGGGATCTTCAAATCGGGCAATCCGCGCAAGCGCGCTTCGGCGATCGTCCGCGCGGTCACCGGATACGAGGACGCGAAACTGCTCGCCGAACTTTCCGAGGATCTCGGAGAAGCCATGGTCGGGATCAACGAAGAGGAGATCTCCCTTCTGATGGCGGAGCGCGGAAAGTAAGATGAAAATCGGCGTACTTGCATTGCAAGGGGCGTTTGCCGAACACCGGCAGGCGTTTTCTTCGATCGGAATCGAAACTGCCGAGATCCGCAGCCGGAAGGATATGCGTGCCGATTTCGACGGGATCGTCATTCCCGGCGGAGAGAGCACGGTGCAGGGCAAACTGATGGACGCCCTCGGGCTGACGGAATCCCTGCGGGAGAGCGTGCGGGACGGGCTTCCCGTTTTCGGAACGTGCGCGGGGCTTATCCTGCTGGCAAAGCGCATCGCGAACGACGACCGCGTTCATCTTGCGACGATGGACGTGACCGCCGTCCGCAACGGTTACGGCAGGCAACTCGGGAGTTTCCGCACGGAAGGGGAATTCAAGGGGATCGGAAAAATTCCCATGGTCTTTATCCGTGCGCCCTACGTTTCGGAGACGTCGGGGGAAACGGAGATCCTCGCGACGGTAGACGGGAAGATCGTCGCCGCGCGGGAGAAGAATCAACTGGTCACCGCCTTTCATCCCGAACTGACGGGCGATCCTTCCGTACATCTTTATTTTGCAGAGATGATCAGGCGTTCCCGCGGATGACGGGTCCGCCTTTTCTTTCGCCGGAATTTCCGGAAGACGGAGAAATGCGGGCGATTCCCATTTTTTCTTCCTTCGGTCCCGAGTGAAGAATTGACATTTCCGGCGGAATGATATATAATGAATGCGATCGTCGGCTTTCTTCGGGAAGCGGCGTGAAAATACCTTTCTGAACAGGGTGAAACCATGATTGAAACGTTAAAACGGGCGGACGTGAACTTTTTCAGACCGACCCCCTTCTGGAGTATCAATTCCGATCTGGACGCAAAAGAGATCGAGCGGCAGATCGGCGAGATGCACGACTACGGTCTCGGCGGCTTCGTCTTCCACGCGAGGACGGGGCTCGTCACCGAATATCTTTCCGAAAAATGGTTCGAGATGGTCGGCGTCGCGCTGAAAACGGCGAAAAAATACGGCATGATGGTCTGGATCTACGACGAAAACGGCTGGCCGAGTGGTTTCGTCGGAGGCAAACTTCTTTCGACGGAGAGTTTCAGGGCGAAATATCTCCGTTACCGCAAAGGGGAAACCTTCGATTCCTCCGCCGACTACGTTTACGTCTTCGAAGACGGCAAAGCGAGACGGGTGACCGCCCCCTGCGGCGCGGCGGAGTATCACGCCGTGACCGTCGAGACGTCCGATTCCTATACCGATATTCTCAATCCCGCCGTGACGGACGCCTTTATCCGCGAAACGCACGAGAAATATTACGAGAGGTTTGCTCCGAGTTTCGGAAAAGAACTCGTCGGATTTTTCACCGACGAGCCGCAGTATTACCGCGCCGAAACGCCTTTCCCGCTCGTGGAAGAGGAATTCCGCGCGGCGTACGGGGAGGACGTCGCCGACGGGCTCGTCTATCTCTTCGTGCAGTGCGAGAGCGGTTATCCCTTCCGCGTGAAATATTACAGTCTGCTCAACCGGCTCTACTGCGAAAATTTTTACGCCAAACTGAAAAAATGGTGTGACGACCACGGCTGCATGCTCACGGGGCACAGCGTCGAGGAGACGAGACTGACCACGCAGATGTGGGGCGGGGCGGACTGTTCGCCCTCCTATCTCTTCGAGGATATCCCCGGGATCGACAATCTCGCCAAAGAGAACACCGCGGAGATCTCCGCGAAAGCGCTGGGATCCGTCTGCTCGCAGATCGGCAACCGGTTAGCCCTGACCGAAACCTTCGGCGTAAGCGGCTATTCCACGACGCCTTTCGAGATGAGGGCGATCGCCGACAAACAGTACGTTTACGGCGTGGACGTGATGGTCCAGCATCTCTACAACTATTCTTTTGCCGGGCAGGGAAAGATCGACTGCCCGCCGTCCTTCGGCAGAATGATGCCGTGGATCTCCGGTTATAAGTCGTTCAACGATTATTTTGCCCGTCTCGGTTACCTGATTTCCCAATCGGAAGAAGAGGTGTGCGTGGCGGTCGTTCCGCCGATGGAAAGCGTTTATCTGAATTACGTCCGTCTGAACGAGGAAAGAAGTTACCGCGAGGTGGACGACCCGTTCGACCGGATCCTGCTCGATCTCCGAAAAGCGGGCGTCCCCTACCATTTCGTCAACGAAAAGATTGCGGAAAAATTCGCCCGGGCGGAAAACGGAAAACTCGTCGTGGGCAAGCGGGAATATTCCGCCGTCGTCCTCGCGAATTGCGAGGAGATCAAGGGCTCGACCCTTGCGCTTCTCGAAGAATACGCGGCGCAGGGAGGAAAAATCCTCGTCGAGGGCAGACGCCCCGCCTATCGGGACGGCTATCCTTTCGCGTTCGGGATCGAGAGTAACTGCACGATCGCCGATCTCCCGAGGCCGGTCGCGGTCGGGGTGAGCGGCGACGTCAGCCTGAGCGTCCGCAGGGCGTTCGGCAAGCGCTTTCTCTTCCTCGTC
>CAMAJQ010000172.1 GCA_945835865.1 uncultured Clostridia bacterium | reverse complement strand
AATTCGTCGGTCTTGTTTTTATTCATCAGGGCAAACGCCCGATCACGATCCCCGCCCGCGAGCGAAAAAAAGCTGTCGCCCGGTCTGACAACGTACCGATCCCCTTCCGCCTGCGAAACGAGAATCAGCATTCCCGCCACAGGCTCTTCCGTCAGATTGTTGACGGCGATCAGAATCCGTCTCGTGGTATGAAACTTTTCCGCGACGGAGAAGAGCGTGTCGCCTTCTTCCGTCCGATACATAAATTCTTTTCTGAAGCGGTCCACGCCGCACAATTTCATTCCGTCGTTCATAGTTTCAATATATGCGTAATAAAATGAAAATAGAATCGGCGACGCCCGCCGACGGACAAACCGCGCGGTATGGACGGAACGACACGTTCCCCTCCTTCACGCGGAAGGAAACAATTTTTAAAAATATAAGATTTCTTCTTCGTTTTTGAATTGTTTTTTATTCTTGTCCGCCGACGTGACGAGCCGAAGCGCTTGAGGAGGACCTTCAGTCAGTGAATACGACGATCGGCAAAACGGTTTTTACGGTTACGGCTTTTTCCTTTGCGGAACGCTTTCTCGGATTCGTTTACCGCATTTTTCTCTCCCGCACTCTGGGGGCGGAAGGACTCGGCATCTATCAGATATCCCTGTCCGTGCTCGGTCTCTTCATGACGATGACGTCGTCCGGTATACCTATCACCGTCTCGCGGATCCTCACGAAACACAAAGCGGAAGGGAACACTTCGGCGGACGGTGCGGCGGTTTCCTCCGGTATCCTGCTGACTTTAGCCGTTTCCGTTCCCGTGACCGTTGCCGTTCTCCTCCGCTCTCCCGCCGTCGGCTTTCTCTTTTCGGACGACCGCTGCATGACCGCTCTGACCGTCATGATCCCCGGTCTCGTCATCACCTCCGTTTACGCCGTCTTCCGAGGCGTCATGTGGGGAAAAAAACAATTCCTGACCTACTCCGTCGTTGAACTCGCGGAAGAAGCCGTCATGTTGCTTGCGGGGATCCTCCTCGTTACCGGTCTGAACGGCAAAACGGACGGCGTACGGAAGGCATGCCTTGCCGTTCTGATCTCGTACGTATTTTCTTTTTGCGTTTCTACCGCACTGTATTTCATTCGGAAAGGGAGGCTTTCCTCTCCCGGAAAAGAACTGAAACCTCTCCTCACCTCTTCCGTACCCATTACGCTGATGCGCACTTCGACCTCTCTCGTCAATACGCTGATCGCCGTTTTACTGCCTGCAAGGCTCATCCGTTACGGAATGGAATCCGCCGCGGCGGTCGGGGAATTCGGCAAAATCTTCGGCATGGCGCTACCCCTCATCTTTATCCCTTCCTCCCTCATCGGATCGATCGCACTCGTTCTCGTGCCCGAATTGTCCGAAAACTTCTACACGGGAAAATTCAAAACCCTCAGAAACAACGTGGAAAAAGCGGCGAAATTCTCCTGTTTCGTCGCATGTGCCGTTATTCCTATCTTTTTCGTGTTCGGGAAAGAACTCGGCGCCGCCATCTATTCGGACGCTTCCGCGGGGGAATACGTTTCCGTCTCCGCCATCGTCATGCTTCCCCTCTCTCTTTCGCTCATCACGACGAGTATGCTCAATTCCCTTAACAAAGAAAAACAGACGCTCCTGATTTATTCTCTCGGAGCGTCCGCACTCATACTGAGCGTACTCTTTCTTCCGAAATATCTCGGTGCCAAAAGCCTGAGTTTCGGAATGTTTTTCAATTTTACGGTTTCCGCAACGGGAAACCTCGTCCTTCTTTACAGAGTATGTCCCGAGAAGCCGAGACTGTTCGGCTTTATCGCGAAATCATTCTTCTTCACTTTGCCTTGCATGCTCTTCGGAATCTTTTTGCGAAACCTGCTTACGGCAAAAATGAGCGCTTTACCCGTCTTTCTCGTCGGGGCGACCGTGCTCGGCGTGACCGAACTGATCCTTTATTCCGTTTTCGGATTGACGGGCTTGGAAGATAACGTCTCCGTTTTCCCGCTTGCAAAGAATGGACGGAAAATACCGATCTTCCGCAAAAGGCTGACGAGAACGAAAACGAGCGCGTAATTGACGACGCTGTTCCATATCTGTCCTTTGAAGAAGAGCCGGTAACAGACGTATGCAAGATAGGTCACCTCTCCGCCGAAACGGGTCTCGGCATACTGTCTGACCGCCTCGGAAAACATCAGGTTTTTATTATAGAAGTAAAACCCCGTACTGTTGATGCCGACCGTACAGACGAGAAAGGTCAGAATTGCAATCGCGGCAAGTTTAACGTACGTCTCTCCCCGATAGCCGAAGTGAAACCCGTGATAAAGCCATCCCCCGAGCAGGGCAAACGTGCCCGTCGAGATGCCGATCCAGGGAAGATATATCTGCCCTCCGCTCTGCATAAAGAACCCTGCCACGTCGCCGACGAAACAGGCGACGAAACCGCATCCCCCGCCGAGGAAAATACCGGTCAGAACGGAAACGGTCAGCGTAAAGGAAAACTGAAGGTCGAAAAGTTTGATCTCCAAAAAATTCGAAACGACGGAAAAAGCGGCAAAAACAGCGATAAAAGCAGTCTTTTTGCCAATTCCGTACGAACGCATCGCAGGAGAAAAAAACAATTTTTCCAACCAAGGAACAGCGAAACCGGAAACTTTGCTCATAAAAAAAACCTCCCTTTGAAAAGTGAGAGATCCCGATCAAAATCGGTTCCGGAAGAAAAAGCCCCTACGAAAACGTAGAGACCCAATTACACCGAACCCGGTATTTGCATTGGATGCGCCAAAAAATCGCAAGGGCTTCCCGGCGGAAATCGCCTTTAGCAAAACCGATCGGAAGATCCGTCGGTTTTCGGTATCCCTTTTCGTACACGGTCAACATCCCGTTCCGTGTCACTTGCGCCGGACGCGATTTGCGCGGCCGACTAACGCTTTTTGTGCTACTCTGCTTTTCTTGAATCCTATTATACGCTTTCTTTCCCCCGTTGTCAAACGTTTTTCCTTTCGTTACGCCTTTTCCTCTGATTTTCTTCCGGACGGACCGGGAATAATACCGCCGAAAAGATTCATATTAAGGATATGCTGATCATTTTTATCCGTGCAGTGGTTATTTTTCTGACCCTTCTCGTCGTGCTGAGAATGATGGGGAAACGTCAGATCGGCGAAATGCAACCTTTTGAACTCGTCATCACCCTTCTGATCGCCGAACTCGCCTGTATTCCGATGACGGATATCTCCATTCCTCTCGTCTACGGAATCGCGGCAATCATCGCCATGTTTATACTTCACCAACTTCTCTCCGTTGCCGAACAGATTTCTCAACCCCTCAAAAAAATTATCAGCGGAAAACCCGCGCTCGTCCTGACGAAAGACGGGATCGATTTCAACGAACTGAAAAAGAACAACATGGGAGTGGAAGATC
>CAMAJQ010000171.1 GCA_945835865.1 uncultured Clostridia bacterium | reverse complement strand
AAGAAGACAGGCGGAAGGCGGAGGAATTCGCCGATAACTTCGTCTACGAAAAAATCAGGTTGTAAAACGGAGAAATCGACGCGTTTATCGGCTTATAAGATAATTTTTGATCTGTTCGGCGCGCTTTTCCCTTCCGGGAGGGAAAGGCGCGTTTTTCTCGTTCCGGACGGAAAACTGACGCAAATCCCGGGGATCCGGGGAGGGAAAGCCCGGACGGAGAGAAAACGTCCGCTATGAGTTTTTCGTGAAAATTTTCGGATTTCTATTGAATTTTTCGCCCTGCTGTATTATAATAGAACCAGTGAGCAAACCCGCTCGCAAAAAAAAGATAAGGCAGGATAAAAAAATGACGGAGACGGACAAGATCAGGAACGTTGCGATCATCGGGCACAGCGGCGAAGGCAAAACGACGCTTGCCGAAGCGATGCTTTTGTGCGGGGGGGCGATCGATCGCCAGGGGAGAACGGACGACGGGAATACCGTATGCGATTTCGACCCGGAAGAGATCGCGCGCAAAATATCGATATCGCTTGCGGCGGCGCGTTGCGAATACCGCGGCGTGACGTTCAATATTATAGACGTGCCCGGATTTTTCGATTTCGAGGGGGAGCAGGCGCAGGCGCTTGCGGCCGCGGACGGCGCGGTTATCGTTACGGGGGCGGGTGGAACGCTTCCCGTCGGCACGGAGAAGGCGATCGCCACCTGCATCGCCCGCAAGATCCCCGCGATCATCTTCATCAACGGGATCGATAAGGAAAACGCGAGTTTTATCAAGACGGTCGCGGCGATCAAAGAAAAATTCGGAAACAAGATCGCCCCGATGATCATACCCAATATCGTAAACGAAAAAATGGTGGGGTACGTCAAGGTTGCCTACGGTGTATTGCGCGATTGGCAACGGAACGAAAGCCCCGTTCCCGACGAATTGATGGGAGCGTACGAAGAGGCGCACCAGGCGCTGATGGAAGCGGCGGCGGAAAACGACGAGGTCCTCCTCGATAAGTTCTTTTCCGAAGGCAGCCTGACGGGAGAAGAGATCGAACGCGGGCTCAAACTCGGCATCGCCAATCTTTCCACCATCACCGTTCTGGGCGGAAGCGCTACCAAGAACGCAGGGGTGTATAACCTCATGGATAAGATCATTTCCACTTTGCCGTCTCCCGCGGAGAGAAAACCGTTTACCGCGACGGACGAGAACGGCAACGCGGTTTCCCTGACGGCGGACGAAAACGCGCCCGCAGTCGTCAGGATATTCAAGACGGTCGTCGATCCCTTCGTCGGAAAAATGAATTATTTCCGCGTGGTTTCCGGGAAAGTGGTCACGGGCATGACGCTCGTCAACGCCAAAGACGGCTCCCAGGAAAAAATCGGCGCACTCTATTTCCCGAAGGGCAAAAAACAGACCCCGACGGAGGCGGTCGGAGCGGGAGATATCGGCGCGTTTGCCAAACTGAACGCGGTCGGAACGGGAGATACCCTCTGCGAAGGAAAGCCCGTCGCTCTGCCGCCCATCGAAATGCCTGCGGCGGAATACGCCATGGCGGTCTCCGCGGCGAAGAAGGGAGACGAAGATAAGGTCTTCTCGGGTCTGAGAAGACTGCAGGAAGAAGACGTCTCTTTCCGCGTGGAAAAGAACGTCGAGACGGGAGATATGCTCCTCATCGGCGTGGGGGACACCCAACTCGCCGTCCTCCTCAAAAAACTCAGGACGAAATTCGGTTGCGACGCCGTTCTGACGGAGCCGAGGATCGCCTATCGCGAGACCATCCGCAAGACGGCGGAAGCCGAAGGCAAGCATAAAAAACAGTCGGGCGGAGCCGGACAGTTCGGCGATTGTTTCGTCCGGTTCGAGCCGGGCGCGGCGGACGGCGTTTACGAGTTCGTGGACGCGGTCGTCGGAGGCGCGGTCCCCAAGCAATTCATTCCCGCGGTAGACAAGGGGCTGCGCGAGGCGGTGAAGGAAGGGGTCCTCGCGGGATATCCCGTCGTCAACCTGAAATGCACCCTTTTCGACGGTAAGTATCATCCCGTCGATTCCAAGGAGATCGCCTTCGTGACGGCGGCGAAACTCGCCTACGCGGAGGGGATGAAAAAGGCGTCCCCCTGTATCCTCGAGCCGATCATGCACCTTGAGATCACCGTGCCCGACAGTTTTATGGGCGACGTGATGGGCGATATGAACAAGCGTCGCGGCAGGATCCTCGGAACGACTTCGGACGGAGAGAAAACGGTCGTCACCGCAGAGGCTCCGCAGGCGGAAATTCTCAAATACGCCACCGATCTGAGAAGTATGACGCAGGGCAGGGGAAGTTATACCACTTCTCTGGAACGCTACGAGGAGGTTCCGCCGCAGATCCAGGACAAGATCGTGGCGGAGAGAAAGAAGGAGGCTTAAGACATGATATTATCCGTTTGCCCGAATCCGAGCGTCGATTGCACCGTCGAAGTGGGCGCGCTGAAAGTCGGCGCGACCAACCGGATCGACAATAAAATCGTCACTTATTCGGGCAAAGCGCTCAACGTCTCGATCGGCGTTGCGAGGCTCGGGGGCGACAGTTACGCCACCGGTTTCCTGTACAGACAGAACGGGGCGAATTTCACCCATAGGCTGGATGAAGAAGGAGTGAAAAACACCTTCGTTTGGAACGAGGGCAGTACGCGCACCAACTATAAGATCGTCGACAAGAGGTCCATGCTGACGGAACTCAACGACAGGGGAGATCCCGTAACGGAAGAAAAACAGGAGGAACTCCTCTCTTTGGTCGGCGAACTCGGGAGCCGGGCGGAGGTCGTCGTCATGAGCGGTTCTCTCCCCCTCGGCGTTCCGGACGATTATTACTATCGTCTCTCCCGCGTCCTTCCCGGGCGGACGAAAAAAATCGTGGACGCGACGGGGGACAGACTGACCCACGCCATGAAAGCGGGTTTATTCCTCGTCAAGCCGAATCTCTCCGAGCTGGAAGAACTGACGGGCGAAACGTATTCCGATTTTAACGATATGATCCGCGGTTGCCGCGTTTTGTTAGACGGCGGGGCGGAAAACGTCCTTCTTTCCATCGGCAGGAAGGGCGCGATTCTCACGGACGGCTCTTCGGCGTGGTACTGCAAGAGTGCGAACGTGGCGGTGAACAGCACCGTCGGCGCGGGGGACAGCATGATTTCCGCCGTCGCCCGCTTCGTCGGAGAAGGGGCGGATAAGGAAGAGCTCCTCCGCACCGCAGTCGCGGCGGGCACCGCTTCGGTGACGACGCCCGGAACGAACCTCTTCTATTACGAGAAGTTCCGCGAGATATACGAGAAACTCACCGTGGAAAAACTCCTGTAAGCGGAGAGCGTAACGCTTTTCAATAATATAATAAATTCCGCGTACGCGCGGGAAAGACCGGATCCGTCCGGTCTTTTTCCGTCGTGGAACGG
>CAMAJQ010000170.1 GCA_945835865.1 uncultured Clostridia bacterium | reverse complement strand
CGCTCGAGAAAGGTCCGTATCTCGCCGAGACAGACGTTCGGCGTCACGCAGAGCCCCTGCAGAAAACTGTATTCGAAAAACGCCTCGTCGTCGACGCGGGAATGACGGAAAGCGTAATATTCGCAGTTGGTGAAGGCGACGTAAGGAACGAAGTATTTGTTGTGTACGCTCACCATCTGTTCCCTTCTGCAATCCCCGTAGTATTTCAGATTGTTCAGGGAGGAAGCGTATTCGCGCGGGTGCGGATCGGTCAGATAAACGTTCGGGTTATACCAGAGCAGTTTGGGCATAAATTCGATCCAGTTGCCCGCATTCGTCCACGTCATAAAATACGGAGAAACGGCGTTCAGTTTTTCCATAAACCGAACGAGTCCGCGAATGAGTCGATAAACGGAGTTTTTTGCGTGCCCGTGAGACTCGTCCTCACACGGCACGTAACAGTTTCCGTCCAGACAGATCATCTCTTCCCCGTTGCGTTTTATCGATTGCAGGACGGTGTCTTCCAGCATTTTTACCGTCTTGTCCGACCCGTAACACAGATAATAGCGGTCGCCGTTCCCGGACAGCGCGAGCATTCCGGGGTCGGTGACGCGTCTGTCGTGATAATTAAAATGCCAGCAATTCAGTTCGAGGGCGGTCACGTAATCGCCCACCCGCACGCCGAGTTCTTTCCCGAGGGCGACGATCTCTTTGAGGTTGCGCTCCGAAGAGCCGTCCTCTTCCCAGTCGAAAAACCCTTCGAACACCTGATAGTATTCCACGCCGAGTTCCGCCAGCAGCCGCACTTCGTCCTTCAGCGTTCCGGGGTCGAGCGTCAGGGTGGGGTTGTCGTACATCGAATAGAAGATCCTGCCCTCGCGGACGTCGCACATACGGTTGGTGATGCTCGCCGAAGAGAAGATCGGACGGCTGCCGTTGAACTTTTCCGGCATTCCCCTTCGGACGTATTCCGAAAATCCTTCGATTTCGGCGACGTCGTATTTCCCGACCTTTTCCCCCGTAAGGACGACCGCCCCCGCGGTGAGGGTGTGCGGCAGGTAGACTTCCCCCGCCCGGATAAAATCGGAAGGGTCGCAGCCGATGGAGACCGACCGCCCTTCCCTTTCGATCCTGCTGTACGGGAAGTCCAGCGAGAGAAAGAAGGAAACTTCCCCTGCGCGAAGGAACGCGCAGATCCCGGAGAGGTTGGTCGAAGCGATAACGATCTCGTCCGCTCCCGACCACACCCCGTCGAAATAACGATAATCCTCGATTTTTCCGCTTTTAACGGCTTGCAGGCGGACTTTCAGAACGCCGTTTTCCGCCGATATCCGCTTTTCCGTTTGCGCGGATCCCGTACAGGAAAAGACCTCTCCGTCGAACCGGACCTCCGTCTGTCCTGAGGCAAGCGTCAATCCCCCTTCGCGCAGGGTCAGAAAGACCGTGCGCAGAAAAGGTTCCGCATAATTCACTTTCAATCCCGTTCACCTCCGACTGAACTTCCGCGCGGTCCTTCTTCCGCATACAGCGCGACGCGGAAGGAAACCGTTTCACCGGGAGCGATCTCCGCCCTCTGCCCTCTCGCCTTCGCCGCGGCAGGCGTATCGTAACAAGCCGTACAAGGCTCTAAGCCGACGCATCTCGCGCCGTTGAAATACAGGTCGTTCACCCAGATCCCCGTATAGGGAACGTTTTCCGCGCGCAGGAACAAAGCGCGTTTTCCCGTCGGGCGGAAACCGACGACGACCTCTTCCGCCTTTTGCGGAAAATACAGTTTATAACATTTCTTCCGCCCGCTCTCTTTGGGGAAAAGGCGCATTTCGCGGGTCAGCGGCATACGCCCCGTCTTTTCGAAACGCCCCGTGAGATCGAAGACGAGATCGGTCTCTTCCCCGTCGGGAAAGGGCAGCAGGATCTCTCCGCCGTTTTTCGCGTCGACGAGACAATGCCCCGCCCACAACGCGGGAAGGGGTTTCCCGCTCCTGTTTTCGACGGCGTACGACAGGACGATTTCTCCCCGTTCGCCAACCGAGACCGCCTTGCGGAAGGAGTATCCGAAGGTTTCGGAAAAAAAGCGCATGACGAGCGTATCCCCTGCGGTTTCGGAGGAAAATTCCGATCGGCAGACCTCGCCGTGATCGGGATAGTTTTCCCCCGCCGCCATGCAGGGATCGATGGTGGGAAACATATCGTCGAAACCGGCGCATTCCGCACTCACGAAATCGCCCTCTTTTCCGAGTTTCCTGAAACGGGGGAAATCGCTTTGCAGAAGGACCTCCCCGTCTTCCGTGACAAAGGAGGCGAGTTTCCCGCCTTCGGAGGGAAGAAACACCGCGGCGTAACGGTCGGAGCGGACTTCCGCCCCGACGACGCCTTTATAGACGACTTCGGAAATCATATTACGGAAGATACCGCTTCGTGGCGATATGGTGGATCTGCTTGCACATCGTGAACCCTTCCACGTAGCCCGTATCGCATTGCAGACCGCGCGTCCGGGCGAAATTCCTGACCGTTTCCACCATGTCGAAGTTATCGTGGACTTTCAGCCATTCGATCTGACTTTTGTGATGGGAATACATCTCGATCTTCAGATCGATCTCGTCGGTAATATCCACGAACTCCTCGGGAAAAGAATTGACCATAAAGGTGTTTTCCATGTAATAGATCGGAGTATATCTTTCGTATTCGGGATAGTCCGAGGGATAATGGTTGACCGTCGCCGCCATGGTCGCGTCGAATACGATGGTACTCGTGATGCTGTGATCGACCATGTATTCGTGTTCCCCGTGCGTGATGATGAAATCGGGCTTTACGCGGCGGATGATATCCGAAACCCTGCGGACGCCTTCGTCGTAATCCCTGCGGACGAACATATCGTCGAGCCCGAGGCAGAAGTACTCCGCGCCGATCACGGCGGCGGCTTTCGTCGCCTCCTCGAGACGGACTCTGACGATTTCCTCTTTGCTGAGGATCTTATGCCCCGCGCTCCCGTTCGCGAGAGTGACCATGGTGACTTTATCCCCCCGCTTCGCGCACTTCGCGAGCGTTCCGCCCGCATTGATCTCCAGGTCGTCCGGATGACAGCCGATTGCGAGAACGTTCATTCGATTACCTCCCGTTTCTGCGATACTTGTTCAGGATCTCTTCGTTGAGTTCGACGCCGATCCCGGGGAGATCGGGAATGGTCACGTTGCCGTCCCGATCCAGAGTGAAATGATGTTTGACGAGGTTCTTGCTGAGAACGGTTTCCTGCGCGCAGTATTCCAGCATATCGGCGTTGGGGATCGCGGCGATCAGTTGCAGAGTCGCCCCGATCAGAATTCCCGTCTTGAAGGCGTGAGGAATGAGTTTTTTCCCTCTCAACTGCGCCATATCGGCGATTTTCTTCGCCATGGTGATGCCGCCGCAACGGCTCATGTCCGGCTGAACGATATCTACCTTGCCG
>CAMAJQ010000169.1 GCA_945835865.1 uncultured Clostridia bacterium | reverse complement strand
GGGGACTCCTCGCTCGAATTTACCTGCCGCGTCTGGTGCAAGACCGCCGACTACTGGGATGTCTACTTCGATCTCACCGAAGCAATCAAGGCAAAACTGGATGAAGCGGGCATCGAAATCCCCTACCCGCAGATGGATGTGCATATCAAAGACACACCCGAAAAAGACGCGTAACGCGGACGCGAGAACAAAAAGCCCGCGGTCAACGGATGATATAAAAATACAAAACAGCCGAGAAAACCGTAGTTCCCATAGGGATTTTGGTCGGTGATAAAAGTGTAGCACACTATACTTCGCAGTCGCGAAACGTAGTGTGCTTTTCTTATCCACAAAAGACGATTGAGTTAAGTTATATTTTTAGCCTTACAGCAAAAATCCCCCGTATAAGTTGTTTAACGATTATTCTTATATACGATACAAAAAACCGCCTTTCGGTTGTGAAAGGCGGCGGGATCTTCCCGGAAGCGTTCCGTCGTTGCGCAGGCGCGTCGGCGGGCTTAACTGAGCATATTGAACATGAAGTCGGGAAGAGGTTGTTTGTTTTTATAACATTCCGCCATTTTTCCGACGCTCGTTTCGATATCGTCCATTTTTGTGAGGGGGAGGGTATAGACCGAAAGATCGACGGCTTTGTTCGCGAGGATGTTGATCGCGGGCTCGTAGTTCCCGTAGCCGTTGGTGACGGAGACGGTGGTAAGTTGTTTGCCGAGGGCGATCGGGAAGGGGATCTTTACGTTGGGGAAGGAATATCCCGCGAAGGCGATCCTGCCCGACGGGGCGGCAAGTCGGAACGCGAGGTCTGCGGACAGTCCCGAACGGGTGAGATAAGCGACTTTGGCGAACGCCCGTCCGCCCGTGATGGCGAGGGCTTCCTTTTCCGTTCTTGCGTTCACTTTGAGCGTGTAATAAATGCCCGATTTTTTGGCGTTGAGAAGATTTTGTTCGTTGTCGTCGATGAGGACGGGAACGCCCTGATAATAGATGACGAGTTGGGCGAGAATGGAACCGAAAACGGATCCGCCGAAAATGGCGACGTGCTGTCCTTTTTCCATATCCAGTTTATCGATGACGGAGAGGGCGAGGGCAATGTCGTCGGTGAAGACCGCTTCGTTGTCCTTCACGCTTTGCGGAAGGGGGAAAATCGCGGAAGTTTTCACGACGGCGAAATCTTTTAAAAATCCGTCGGTCGTCTTGCCCGCAATGCTGAAGTCGTAACATTCCGTCGGGTTTCCGTTGGCGCAGTGGTAACATTTTCCGCACGGGTTTACGGGGGAAAGTACGACCCGCGTTCCCTTTTCAAATAGGGGGGAGGACGAGCCGAGTTCGGTCACCTGACCGACCGCTCTCCGCCCGGGAATGATGGGAAATTTTCCCTTTTCTTCGCCCGTGTACAGAGAGACGTCCTCTCCGGTGAGGAGAGTGCGCGTCAATTTGACTTTCGCGCTGTCAACGTCTTCAAGCATTTCGGTCGCGTTGATTTTCAGGATTTTTCCGATTGCGGTGATTTGCCAACCTGTCATTTTACACCTATAAAAATCTATATTATAACTATTATATCCCATTCGGCTCTTTTTGGCAAGTAATTGAAACCGAAAATTATTGATTTAATTTCCGAATTTTGCTTGAAACGTTTGACATACGACGAAAAATGGGATATAATTATTTAGCATTAATTCTTGTGAGGTGATCAGAATGAAATCGGAAATCCATCCTAAATATAGAACCGTCACCGTACAGTGCGCTTGCGGAGAAACATTCCAGACCGGTTCCACGAAGGACGTCGACGTCATCAAAGTGGATATTTGCAGCAAATGTCATCCGTTCTTTACCGGCAAGCAGAAACTGGTCGATACCGGCGGGCGCGTCGATAAATTCAAGAAAAGATACAGCCTCTGATCATCGCAATCGTCAGGCTGCAGCATAATCCGATTCTTCGATTCGGTAACTCCGGCCCTAAGGAAACGCTTAGGGCTTATTTTTTTACGAGGAGATTTTCCATGTCCCGGAAAGAAAAAGAACAGAAAGTCAAAAAGACCTCTATCGGCGGACAGGCGGTGCTCGAAGGGGTGATGATGCGCGGAAAGACCTCGATCGCCACTGCCGTGCGCGACGAGGAAGGGACCGTCCGCCTCGAGGCGGAACGGCTTCCGCAGAAAAACTCCGCGGTGTCGAAGATCCCCGTCGTGCGCGGGGCGGTCAACTTCTTCGTTTCTCTCGTTTCGGGAATGAAGGTGCTCATGCGCTCGGCGGAAGTGTACGGCGAGGACACGGGCGAACCTTCGAAATTCGAAAAGTGGCTTGCGAAAACCTTCCGTACGGATATCATGAACGTCATTCTGTTCGTCGGCGTCGTGCTCGGGATCGCTTTTTCCGTAGGGCTGTTTTTCGTGCTACCCCATCTTGCGGGCAGGCTGTTTGCCGAATACGTTTCGGATAACGAACTTCTCCGCAATCTTGCGGAAGGTCTCCTCCGCATCCTCATTTTCGTCGCGTACATTCTCCTGACTTCGCTGATGAAGGATATCCGCAGGACGTATATGTATCACGGCGCGGAGCATAAGACCATTACCTGTTACGAAAAGGGATTGCCGCTCACGGTGGAAAACGTGCGGAAATGCCGCCGCGTACACGACCGCTGCGGTACGACTTTCATGTTTTTCGTCATGTTCGTCAGTATTCTCGTCTATTCCTTTTTCGGATCGGTGTTTCATATCGAAAACGGCGCCCTCAAACTTCTCGTCAAACTCGCCCTTCTTCCCTTCGTGGCGGGTCTTTCCTACGAACTTCTGAAAGCCCTTGCGAAAACCGACAGTCCTTTGGTGTTACCTCTGAAACTTCCCGGTCTCGCCCTTCAGAGGATCACGACGAGGGAGCCGGACGACGGCATGATCGAAGTCGCCGTCGCAGCCTTTGAAAAGGTACTGTCCATGGACGCGGATCCCGAAGAAAAGGGATGCAAATTCGTCTGTCCCGAAAAAATGTCCTCCGTGCGCAAGAGAGTGGCGGAAAGCCTCGCGGCTAAGGGGATCGACGGCGCGGACGGCGACTGGATCCTCTGCGAAGTCACCGGAAAAAAGAGAAGCGAACTGAACGGGGAGTGTATTCTTCCCGCGAGCAAAGTGGAGAAAATCGACAATCTCACGGCGGAACGGCTGACGGGAAAACCGCTGTGGTATATCCTCGGCGTATGTAATTTTTACGGCTACGATTTCAAGGTGGACGGGCGGGTTCTCATTCCGAGACCGGAGACGGAAGAACTCGTCGGCGAGGCGCTTGCCATCGTCCGGGCGGAAGACCGCGTACTCGATCTATGCACGGGGAGCGGCGCGATCGCGTGCGTCGTCGCCCTGAAAACGGGGGCGACGGTCGTCGCGAGCGATATTTCCGACGCCGCGCCTTCCCTCGCGCGGGAGAACGCCGCGTCTCTCGGCCCGCAGGTGGAATTCGTGCGGGGGGACCTGT
>CAMAJQ010000168.1 GCA_945835865.1 uncultured Clostridia bacterium | reverse complement strand
GTCGGGGAAAACCGCAGGGTTTCCGCCCGTTCGGAAAAATTTTTATCAACGTACCCGCGTCCCGATCTTCCCGTTTTCCACGTGAAGGACCTTGTCCGCAAGGGCGAGTGCGGCGGGACGGTGGGTGACGATGATGCAGGTTTTTCCTTCCCGTCTGCCGACGTTTTCGAGCAGGCGTTTTTCCGTTTCTCCGTCGAGGGCGGAAGTCGCCTCGTCAAGCAACAGAACGGGGCGGTCGGTCAGCAGGGCGCGGGCGACGGCGAGCCGCTGAAGCTGCCCTTCCGAAAGTCCGCCTCCCCGTTCTTTCAGAGGAGTGTTCAGTCCTTCCGGCAGGTCGTAGACGAATTCCGCGCAGGCGGAAATCAGCGCCCTGTCTATTTTTTCTTTCCGCTTTTCGTCGTCCTGTTCTCCGGAGAAGAAGGAGAGGTTTTCGTATATCGTGCCGGAAAAGAGGAAGTTTCCCTGCGGAACGTAGGCGAACAGACTGCGGGTCGCAGGAGAGGCGGGAATCTTCAGCGTTTCCCCGCGCTCGTCTTTTCCGCAGAGGAAGACGTTTCCTTCCTTCGGCGTATAGACGCCGAGCAGGAGTTTGAACAGAGTGCTTTTTCCGCTGCCCGAGCCTCCCGTCACGCAGACCGTTTCTCCCTTTGCGACCGTGGCACACGCGCCCGAAAAGAGTTTTTCGCGCCCGTAGTCGAAGGTCAGCCCTTCGATCGCGATCTCCGTCAGTCCGTCGTAAGGGAGAAGAGTCGCTTCCGACGCCGTTTCGGCGGGAAGAGAGTCGATCTCGCATAGCCGCTCTGCGCTTGCGTCGCGGGCGTAAAGGGCAGGCATAACGGACGAAAAAGCGGTAAAGGGGCGTTGCAGCTGCCCGAGAAGCAGGAGGACGGAGACCGTCGAACCGAAGTCGGGAGAGCCGCGCAGAATCCTCACCCCGCACCATACGAGGGCGAAGATGAAGGCGGCGTTGCTCACGAGCGAGAACGCGCCGTGCATTCCCGCGTTGAGCCTGTTCCGCTTCATGCGCGCACGGTAATAGCGGTCGAGAAACCTGCGGGATCGTTCCGCCGCCTTTTCTTCCGCGCCGTACGCCTTTACGGTGAGAGAAGAGGAGAGGCTTTCCTGGAGAAAGGAGCGGTTTTCTCCGTCCGCCTTGACGACTTCCTTATAGTATTTTTTGCTCTTTTTGCGAAAAAACGCCGTGGCGGCGCCCACCGCGATCCCCCCTGCCGCAAAGATACAGGTAAACAGAGGATCGAGGGTCAGCAGGGCGGCGATCGCCCCGACCGCCTGAACGATCATACCCGCGACGGCGGGCGTCAGCCCCACCGTATCCGAAGCGACCTCCGCGACGTCTGCGGTCAGGCGGGTCAGCACGTCTCCGCTGTGATATTTTTCCGCGTGGGAATAGTCCGCGTGCAGAAGGCGGGTGAAAAGCCGGTCTCTCAGCCCCGCGGTGATGCGGGCGCGTTGTTTTTCCGCGCAATAGGTCTGCATCGTCTGTAAGGCGATCCTCGCGAGCAGAAGAACGAGCAGGACGGCGGAAAAAAAGATCAGGCGTTTCGCGTCGCCCTCCGTCGCCCCGTCGACGAGATAGCGCGCAAGACAGGCGAAAACGACGGAAAGCCCGGTCGACGCCATGGATGCCGCCGTCAGCAGGGCGACGGCTTTCCGATAAGGATGCGCTTCCCGTCTGAGCCATTCCCTTCCTTTTCGGGAAGAGGTTTTTTCCCGTTCACTCCCGTTCATTTCCGTTCTCCCTTTTCCGTACGGACTTTTTCTCTGCGGAAGAAGAAAAGGCACCGTTTTGCCGCCGCCTTCAATCTGAGTCTGATCCGGTGAAAAAACAGCCTTGCGGGATAGTTTTTCACCCGTTTTCGGGCGTAGCGGAGATAGCGTTCGTCCGTCATGGAGATCCGCTCGTCTTTGCGGAAGTATTCCGTGAGGACGCCGATGACGGCTTCTTCGGGCACGCGTTCGTCGGCGTAGCAGTTGTCGCCGCGGATGACGTACCCCTTTTCCGAAACGGAGATCACGCGGTGCAGCACGTAGGCGCCGCCCCGTCTGTACAGGGCGACGTCGAGGGGTCTGAGCCTCTCCGTTTTGGGCAGAACGACAACGCTGTCCCGCCCCGTGCGGAGCATGGGAAGCATACTGACGCCCGAGGTCGGTCCGACGTATTTGCCGAATCGGACGAGCGCGTCGGCGATGTTCGTCTTTTCCGGAATATTCTCTTTTCCCGCGGGGATCTTTCCGTCCGCGTCTTCCGTGATCGGATCCGGTTCCATCCGTGCGCCCTCTCTTCTTCCTTTATTCCGCGAAGCCGTTTTCCGCAAGGGAGGCAGCGAACTTTTTCACGCTTTCCGCCGCCGTCTTTTCGTCGACCTCGTATTCCGCCAGAAGGGCGGCGACCGCCTCTTCTTCGGTATGATTTTCCCGGAAGAAATCCCACAGGAATCTTCCCGTGGAATTGAGACGGATCATGCCGTGAAAGTCCTTGCTGCGTTCCCCGACGGGAACGGCTACGTTTTCCCCTCCCACTTCGCGGACGACGAATCCTTTTTTGATCTTCATATAAACCTCTTTATCATTCCGTTCGCCCGGAGGTCTCCGGACGGTTATTCTTTCGCTTTCTTTCCCGTGAGAGCGTCGTAAGAAATCTTCGCCGCCTCGCGGGAAACGTCGCAGCGGAGAAGCCAGGCGTCGGTCAGGGTGACCAGTTTGTCGGCGAGTTCGAGCGTTTTCGCCGCGGATTCTTCTTCCGTCGGGAGGAGCAGTTGGGTGAAAATGCGCTCCGCGGCTTGTCCCGCCGTCAGTCGGACGATCGAATTTTCCTTCGCCTGTTCGACGAAACACAAGGCTTTCAAGGGCAGTTTCCCCTTTTCGCCCCGTCCTTCTTTGCCCATCCAGGGCGTGCCGTGCGCATACATCCTGCCGTCGGAAAAAGAGAGGATGGGCTTGTCGCCGTTCAGGATCCGCGTTCCGTCGAAATATTTCAGCCATAGCCCCGTGTGCGTCGTTTTTCCCGCGCCGCTCCTGCCGAGAAAGGCGTAGCCTTCCCCGTCGCAGCCGACGACGGCTCCGTGAAGGAGAAAGCGGTCGTATCGCGGCAACCGCAGGCAAATCTCGCGGTACAGACAGATGTTTTCGATATAGCCGTCCGAATAGCGTTCGCCGCGTTCCTCCGCGGCTTGCCTTTCCCGCCCGAGCGCTTCGGGCGTCACGCCGACCGTGAAATCGGCGGGCGAAGACTGGTCTTCGGACAGCCATTTTTCGCAGAATCGGTCCGTCCATCCGAAACGGTTTTCCATGCCGATCCTCAGATCCGCGACGTCGTAGATCATAATTCCTCCGTTCCCCGTCTTCCGGCGGGATCCCGCTCTTCCTTTTTATTATACACGATTTTGTTTTTTCCGTCAACCGTATGTCCGCGCGGAGACGCTTTTAAAGTCGGCGAATTTTCCGGAT
>CAMAJQ010000167.1 GCA_945835865.1 uncultured Clostridia bacterium | reverse complement strand
AACTTTCCAAAGGCTATTTCGGGGCGAAGAGCAAATTATACAGAGTCGCGAGACAAGCCGTCATGAAGTCCCTTTCCTACGCTTACGTGGGAAGAAAGGCGAAGAAGAGAGATTTCCGCAAACTGTGGATCGCAAGAATCAACGCCGCCTGCAGAATGAACGGAATGTCCTACAGCACGTTTATGCACGGACTGAAACTCGCCGGGATCAACCTGAACAGAAAGGTCCTTGCCGATATGGCGATCAACGACGCCGCAGGCTTCACCGCGCTTACCGAAGCGGCGAAGGCGCAACTCAACTGAGTAACCGTATGAGCGGTAACGCTTCCGGTATTGCGGCGCAACCGCCGCGATACGGGAGGAGTTGCGGCTCATTTTGTTTTATCCGATGATGATAACTTCCAGAACGAACAAAACGGTCAAACTGATCGCTTCTCTCAGGCACAAAAAGTATCGCGACGAAACGGGACTGTACGTTGCGGAAGGTTTCAAAATGGTTGCGGAGGCGAAAGAGGCGGGAAAGGAGATCAGGCTGATCGCCGCGACGGCGGAAGGAGCGGAAAAAGCGGGCGTCCGGGAAGAGGACGGCGCTATCATTCTGTCGGACGAACTGTTTTCTTACGTTTCGGACGAAACGACCCCGCAGGGCGTTCTGGCGCTGATCGCCGAAGAGCGGGAAACGGACGATATCCCGACCGGGCCCTTCGTTTTGCTCGACGGGGTGGCCGATCCCGGAAACGTCGGCACCATATTAAGAACGTGCGTCGCGGCGGGCGCGGAAGACGTCTTTCTGATCGATTGCGCCGATCCCTATTCGCCGAAAGCGGTGCGCGCTTCGATGAGCGGCGTATTCTTCGCGAAAATACGGCGGAAATCGAGGGAAGAAACTCTGCGGCTTCTTTCCGGAGTGCCGCTGATCGTCGCCGATATGGCGGGGGAAAACGTTTTTTCCTTTCAACCGCCCGAAGGACGTTTCGGTCTCGTGATCGGCAACGAGGCAAACGGGGTCAGCGAACGGCTGAAAGCCTCTGCGGCGCATACCGTGAAGATCCCCATGTCGGAAAAATCGGAAAGCCTGAACGCGGGCGTTTCGCTTGCCGTCATGCTGTACGAACTGACGGCGGGAAAAGGTCGTCCGCTCGTGTGAGCATGCGTGCAGAATGGTGCGTCAAAGAACTTATCGGTCGGTTTTCGGAAGAAAACGGCAACACATAACAAAGAAGAGGAGAAAGATTTATGTCAGGACACAGCAAATGGGCGAACATCAAAAATAAGAAAGCCAAGACGGACGCCGTGAGAGGAAAGGTATTTACGAAGATCGGCAGAGAACTTGCCGTCGCGGCAAAGGGCAATCCCGATCCGTATACGAACAGCAAGCTTGCCGACGTGATCGCCAAGGCGAAAGCCGCCAATATGCCGAACGACAATATCAAGCGCAGCATTGCCAAGGCGGCGGGCGAACTGAGCGGGGTCAATTACGAAAACCTGACCTATGAAGGGTACGGGGTGGGCGGCAGCGCGGTGATCGTGACCGCTCTGACGGACAATAAAAACAGAACGGGCGGGGACGTCCGTCATATTTTCGATAAATTCGGAGGGAATCTCGGCTCGACGGGTTCGGTTTCCTATATGTTCAGAAACAACGGCGTGATCGTCGTGGAGAGAACGGTCGATATGGACGAAGACACCATGATGGAGATCGCTCTGGAAGCGGGCGCGGAAGACGTGATCACCAACGAGGATTCCTTCGAGATCAGAACGGCGCCGGGAGACTTTTCCGCCGTCAGAAAATATCTCGAAGAAAAGAATTTCACTTTCCTTGAAGCCGAACTGATGATGATCCCGAACGACAAGGTGACGCTCGACGAACATCAGTTGGAAACGTTCAACAAAATGCTCGACGCCTTTGAGGACAACGACGACGTGCAGGACGTCTATCACAACGTCGAACTGCCCGAGGAAGAGGAAGAAGAATAAAAGTCCGCCGTCGGAGTCGGTTTTCCGAAGCCTGCGGTCTGTACGACGAAGAAAAACGCGCCTTTCCGTCTTTCGGCGGAAAGGCGTTTTGTATTTCACGCTTTTTTTCGTAAAAGGCTTGAAAAATCTTTTCCGGTATGGTATACTGAAACCGTAATCGTGCCGGAAGGCGCAAAAAACGGCGAAAGAGGAAACGGGGATGACAGGCGGAGAAAAGAAAAGATCGGGCGAACGTTTTGAAGAACCGAGGATCGGTGTGATCCGTTTCAGCGAATCGGAGATCGCAACGGACGTTCTGACGGAGAGTAGTTCTTACAACTTGTTCGATCCTGACGACGATACGGGGGAAGATAATTTTCAAAGTGATCGTTGATGGTTGAAGGGAGACGGTTTCGGAGGGAAGCATGACGGATACGGGAGAAAGAATCCTGACGAGCGCGCTTCGTCTGTTCGCGAGGGACGGATACGAGGCGGTATCGGTCAGCGCGATTGCCGGCGACGTGGGGATCACGAAAGGCGCACTGTATAGACATTATAAAAACAAGCGGGATATTTTCGACAGCATCGTCGGGCGGATGGTCCGGACGGACGCGGAGAGAGCGGGCAGATTCGAGTTGCCGCAGGAAAGGCGGGAGGACGCTCCTCAGTCGTACGAAAGGCTTTCCGTCAGATCGATTGCGGAGTATACGCTATCCCAATTTTCGTTCTGGACGGAAGATCCCTTCGCGTCCGATTTCCGGAAGATGCTCGCGTTGGAGCGCTACCGCAACGCCGAGGCGGCGAAATTGTACGAAGACTGTTTTACCCTCGGACCCGTCTCGTACGTGGCGGATATTTTCCGCAGTATGATCAGTGAGGGCGTGCTGGCGGAATCGGATCCGGAGCAACTTGCGCTTGCGTACTATTCTCCTCTTTTTCTGCTCGTCGAAGCGTCTTCGGGCGGGAAAGACCGGGAGGAGTTGCTCGGCTTGCTGAAAAGACATATCGACCGTTTTTTCCGTCGGAACGGCGGCGGGGAGGTGTGAAATGGCGGGCGATATAACGGAGTCGGAGGTTTCGGATGACAATCCCGACGGGGTTTCCGTCAGGAATTGTTTCACCGTTCTGTTCGAAGATCCTTTCTGGGTGGGATTGTACGAACGGGAGGACGACGGAAAATACGAAGTCTGCAAAGTCGTCTTCGGGGCGGAACCGAAGGATTACGACGTTTTCGACTATCTTCTGCGGAACGCCCGCAGGCTGAAATTCAGTCCGCCCGTCGCCGCAGCGCACAGGGAAGACCGGAAAATCAACCCCAAGCGGATGCGACGGGAGATCGAAAAACAGACGGAAAACAAGGGGATCGGAACGAAGGCGCAACAGGCGCTGCAACTTCTGCGCGAACAGAACAAACGGGAGAAGCAAGTCGGAGCGCGCGCACGGAGAGAAGAGGAAGAAGAGCGCAAATTCGCCCTTCGGCAGGAAAAGAAAAAGGAAAAACACAGAGGCAGATAACCGTCCGCAGG
>CAMAJQ010000166.1 GCA_945835865.1 uncultured Clostridia bacterium | reverse complement strand
GATCGATAATTTTGAGTGGACCGCAGGCTACGAATATAAATTCGGCATTGCGGCAAACGATCGCAACACGCAGAAAAGAACGTTGAAGGAAAGCGCCTGCGCGTATAGCGAAATTATAAAGAATAACGGATTTTTAATCAACTGAAATAATACGTTAACGAGGGAACTTGCAAAAAATGGACGAGGCATTGCGGAAGAGACTGGAAAATCCCGAGGCGAAATATCTCGGGAAACCGTTCTGGTCATGGAACGGCGATCTGCGGAAGGAAGAACTTCTCCGGCAGATCGAGGTGATGAAAGAAATGGGTTTCGGCGGATTTTTCATGCATTCGAGAACGGGACTTATCACCGAGTATATGGGAGAAAAATGGTTTTCGCTCATCCGTGCGTGCGCGGAATACGGAAACAAACTCGAAATGGAAGCATGGCTTTACGACGAGGACCGTTGGCCGAGCGGGACCTGCGGCGGACTCGTGACGAAAAACCGCGAATATCGCCTGCGGTTTATTTCCGAATACGACGACGAGGAAAAGGCGGCGCAAGATGAGAACGTCGTCAGGATTCTTCGCCGCTACGCGTTGCTTTTCGAGGGGGAAATACTGAAAGACGCGCGGGAGGTAAACGGGAAGGAGGAAGTGCCGACCGGCTACGAATATAAGGTTTACGCCGAGGAGTTGATGGCGGAAAGCGCGTTTTATAACGGCGCGGCGTATCTCGATACGATGAACGAAGAGGCGACGGAAGCATTTTTTCAAAGCACGTTGGATAAATACGGCGCGGAATGCGGCGATCTGCTCGGAAAAGAGATTTTCGGCGTATTCACCGACGAACCGCACCGAGGAGCGATTTTTTCGGGGTTTGGTATTTCTAATGAAAATAAGGATAAAATGACGCCGTATACGGGGGATCTGTTTACCGCCTATCGCAACAAATACGGGAGGGAACTCTGTATCCCCGAACTCTATTATTTCCGCGAAGGAGAAGACGAAAACCGTACGGCGGCGGAATATATCGACGTGCTTGACGATCTGTTTACCCATAATTTTGCCGAAAAATACGCCGAACGTTGTAAACGGCTGAAACTGAAATTTACGGGACATATTCTGCACGAGGACAGCCTGGATTTCCAGACCGCCGTCTCGGGGTCGATGATGCGCTTTTACGAGTATATGGATTATCCCGGAATAGATAATTTAAGCGCGCACAACGGTTGCTATTGGGCAGCGATTCAATGTGCGTCGGTAGCAAGGCAACTGAACAAACCTTTCGTGCTCAGCGAGTTATACGGCTGCACGGGGTGGGATATGCCGCTGAACGAGTATAAAAGGATCGGAGATTGGCAGGCGATTTTCGGCGTCAATCTGCGCTGTCCGCACCTGTCATGGTATTCGATGAAAGGGGAGGCGAAACGCGATTATCCCGCGAGTATTCTGCACCAGAACGCCTGGTGGCGGGACTGGAAAGAATTGGAAACGTATTTCGGCAGGATCGGTCTTATCCTGAGCGAAGGGGAAAGAAAAAGCGGATTACTCGTGATTCACCCCGTTGAAAATATGTGGAAACGGGTGCATAAGGGCTGGCAGAAGAATTTTGCGCCGACGGACGGGGAAACCGTGCGCCTGAACGAGGCGTTTCAGCGACAATGTCTCGACCTTATCGCCTCGCAGCATGAGTTCGATTACGGCGACGAAGAACTGATGAAAAAATACGGCTCCGTCGGCAAAGACGGAAACGGCGCGTTTTTGAAAATCGGCGGGGCGATTTACCGTACCGTACTCGTAGCCGAGGGGCAGGAAATCAGGGAAAGCACGAGGAGACTGCTCGAAAAATTCCGAAAACTTGGCGGAAGGGTCGTTTGCAGAGTCGACGAACTTGCCTGCGGCGAGGTGGTATCCGCGCCGGAAGGAGTCGCGTCTGCTATCAGACGCATCGCGGGAGAAACGTGGCTGTTCCTGATGAACCTGAGCGAGACGGAAAAGAGCTGCGGAAAAGTCGAACTGAATGCGGAACTTTCCGCGCTGTACGCCGAAGAATGGGATATGGTTGACTTCTGCCCGAGGGGAACGGCGGATCTGAACAATTTGTCGTTCGAAGCGGGAGAGATGAAGATTTTTCTCTTAAAGAGGGAAGGGGCGGAAGAAAGAGAAGAACCTTTCGCTTGCGCCTTGGAAATACCCGAAAAAACGTCTTATGCGTTAAGCGAGCCGAACGTGCTTGTATTGGACCGCGTTCGCTGTCATGCCGATATCGCAGGCTTTGAAGAGGATGAAACCGACGTGTTGCTGCTCGACAGACGCCTGCGCGAGAAATTCGGGCTTGAACCGCGGGGCGGGGAAATGATTCAGCCCTGGTATGCCGAAAAATTCGGCGGTTCGGCGGAAGGCGTTCTGGCGCGATTACGGTTAGAATACGTTTTCGATTCGGAAATCGAAGCGGAAGTCGGCATTGCGGCGGAATACGACGCTTTGTCCGTGAACGGGATTCCCGCTACACTTACCAATCGGTTCTGGGTGGATACGTGTTTCAAAGTATTTTCTGCGAAAATCAAAAAAGGCAGAAACGTCGTTTCCGTCTCGCTTAATTTTCGGCAGAGCGAAAATTTAGAGGCGGTTTACGTTCTCGGCGAATTCGGGGTAAAGTTGCCGAATACGGTAACGGCATTGCCGAAAAAAATATCCTCCGAAGCAATCGAAGGACAAGGCTTTCCGTTTTACGGCGGCGCGATCTCGTTTGCTACCGGAATCCGAGAGGGGAACGTTTCGGTAACGGTCAAGGAACTGCACGGCGCGGACGTGCATATCTCTGACGGTCGGCAAGAAAAAATAATCGCTTTTCCGCCTTATACGAAGACTTTGAATTTGCAAGGCGAACTGATCGTCACGCTGAATTGTACGAGAAGAAATACGTTCGGGCCGCACCATCTCGTCCCCTATCCGCAGTACGCTTATGGTCCGGACGCCTGGGTGAGCGAGGGGAACAACCGTACCGAAGCGTATACCGTCGTGCGACAAGGCGTTCGATTTACAGTCAATCGCGTTTGATCTGCGGTGATTTTCTGAGCTTTATCGGCGTAACGTGATAAAGTTTCTTAATTTATTTGGATTTGAGTTCGGTATTGTACCGGACTCTTTCCTTTTAGTTTTAGATAGATTCTCTTAGCGGCGAAGTGAATAAACTGTTGTGGGAGAATCGAGACGGCGTCGAAAGATTGACATATTTCAAGCAGAAGAAATGTTTTTGAAACAGTATATAATTGAATTAAAAAAGACTTTTAACTATGTGTGTAAAATTCCGATACGATACTCAAAATCACAGCTTTCAAAATATCAAATGATATTTGCTACCAACAATAAACATGGCATTTTATTAATGGCAGATAAAATGATTGCATGTAATAATGAAATGTCTTTACATATTAATAACGGTCAGCCCAGTCTATTTGATTATGAGTATCGGTCGGGCAATTGTTTAAATTTTGTAGAGG
>CAMAJQ010000165.1 GCA_945835865.1 uncultured Clostridia bacterium | reverse complement strand
ACCGCCCTATTTTCACTGATGAAAAACATGGATTACCGCTCCATCCGCATCACCGACATCTGTAAAAAAGCGGGGGTTTCCCGTACGGCGTTTTACCGCAATTTCCTCTCGAAAGACGATCTTCTGGAATGTGCCGTCGAGGAATATACTTCCGAACTCGTCCTTGAGATCGGAAGTCCTTTCCGCGAAAGCACGACGGAAAAATGGTATGAAGCCATGTTTGAACGGGTGAAGGAACACGAATCCGACCTGAGAACGCTTTTCCGTTCCGGTCTGAAATACAAATATCTGTCCATCGTGAACGATCTCGTACTACACGACCCCCTGATCTCCGAACGTTCACGCTACGTCAGAGTTTTCTGGGCGGGAGCCGTCGTCAACGTCATTATCGACTGGATCGACGGGGGACTGAAAGAATCCGTACAAAACCTTGCCGCCTATTGCACGTCCTGTCTCAAAGTCAAATAGTTCTCGTTCGGAAAAATTTTTCATAGAAAACAGCCGCGGAAGTCTTTTCGGCTTCCGCGGCGGTTTTCGTGTTATGGAGTTAGGGGTATGGACTGATTTTAATTGTTTTCAGAAGAGTCTTTCGGAAAATTCTGAGATTCGGGCGAAGGTTCGTTTCCGGATTTATTCCCCGAATTCGATCTCGATATGAATTTTGCTGTTTTCTCTGCGCTCTTCTTTTCTTGCCGTGAGTTCTTCCTCGGCTTTGCGTTTCGCTTCCTCGAGTTGCTTTTCCATTTCCCTCTTTTCGGTATTCATGGAATCGACGATGTCTTTCCTTCTTTTTTCAACTTCTTTCCATTCGTCATCGGAGAGATCCTCTCTCATTTTCTCGTAATATTCCTGTGCTTTTGCTTCAAGCGTATCGACGACGGTCTTCAGTTCTTCCAACGTTACCGTTCCGTCGGCCACGGTCGTTTCGAGAGCCGTGACGATATCAGTGAGATCTTTCACGTAGTCGTCGATCATATTCTGCACGCCGACGGGCAAACAGATCTTTACGGTGTAAAGTGCCGATTTCGCCGTGGCGATCGCGCTGTCGATCTGCTCGCCGTACAGTTCGTAAACGTTGTCGAGTTCTTCCCGGACGGATTTCTGAATGCCGTTCAGAGCCTCGGTCAGCGCCGTTTTTTTCTCTTCAAGCGCCTGTCCCTCTTCGCTGTTTTTGAAAAGTTTGTCCGCGTACGCTTCGACGGAACGGATGGTAACGTTTCCCTGCTCGTCGGAAAGGAGCGCGACGTCCTCTTCCGTCAGATTTAGCGCCGTCAGAACGGCGGCGATCTGTTCCTCGTTCAGCGGATAGTCGAGGATATCGGAAATCGAGCAAGCCGTCTTATAGATATAGTCGAACGCGACCGCAGACGAAGAATAGAGGTGATACGCCGCGCCGTAATAGAAGGTATCCGTATGTTCGCCTTTCAGGAAACTTTGCGCGTAAAACTCGGTGTAAGCGCGGTTGGCGTTGATCGCAACGGCCTGTTCGTAAGCTGCCGACGCCTGTTTTTTCGCCTCGTCGTACGCCTTCGTCGCGATATCTTCGATTTCCTCTTTCGCGTTGCGGATGATTTCGATGAGTTCCGTCTCGCTCATAGCGACCGCCGCCTCGAGAGTGATTTCACCCGTTTGGGAAGCGGATATCGCGAGCTTGAATTTCTGAACGGTCAGAGACTGAACTGCGTCGTTATCGGGATACTGTTCTTTGAACGCCTCGAGACGGCGATTGAGAGAATACGCTCCCTCTTCGGAAATACTGACGCGGAAAGAGACTTTATTCTCCGTCCATTCAACGCCCGCATTGACGAGCCCTTTCAGTTCGGCTTCCTTTTTGCCGTCCTTTGCCGAAACGGTCAGATCGACGACCGAATTTTCATCGCTGAGGTAACCGAGATTGACCGCTTCCGACGTGACGATTCTGACCGCCACCGAAAGATCGCTGCCTTCGACGTCGGTCTGTCCGTACAGAAGGACCTTTCCGTCTTCGTTTTCTCCGCGCACGCTCACGACGACGTTATTTTCATCCACGACGAATCCGATTTCCGGATTGATGGAAAGGCTGACGTACGAAAGATCTTCGTTCGTTTCCGTCGTTTGAGAATTCCTGCACGAAACCGCCGCCAAGGCGGAACATGCCGTCAGAACGGACAGCCCGATTGCCGCAATTGCTCTTTTCATAATAGTTTCCTCCTTTGCGCCCCTTTTCGGAGCGACCTGCGAGAGTTCCTCGCGTTTTTGTTTTACGTCTATTCAACAATCGGGAAAGCGGTTTTATTGCATTTTTCAAAAAAAATTTTTTTTAAAAAAACCGCAAAACCCCGTGACGGAGGCTTTGCGGCAACGGTTACCGTTTATCGGTTTTCGTAAAGAAAATTCCAATAACCGAGCAGACTACCGTATTCTTCTTCAAGCGAACGGACGAAGACTCCGTAATCGGACTCGGAGATCTTATCTCTCTGTTTTTCGTAATCGAAGCGGAAGCGTTCCCGCCTCGCCGAAACGAGTTCGCCGAGCGCGTCCCCGATCTTTTCGGCGTATTCCTCGACCGTCGTCGGAAGACGGAGAAGGGCCTTTAGCCCGTCCGATTCGAAGCCCGCCCGTCTCAACAGATCGATCGCCCGCTCTGCCGACGAATCGAAGGAAATGGAAGTGAGCGACCGCAGAAACTCCGAAATTTCCTCATCGGCAAAGAAAGAATAAAAGGCTTCCGCCGTGGCGAGTTCGGTCGCAGAGGAGATCACCGTGCCGAATTTCGCGTCATACTCCGCGACGAGACGGTCCATTTCCTCTATCATCCCGACGAACGTTCCGTCCGTTTCCGTACGGAAAATTTCCATCGTCCATTTTACCGTCCAATAGTCGCGTACGAGCCCGACGCAGGGATTCTCCGGGCTTTCGGCTATTTTATCGTTGAGTTCGCTCATGCGGGAAAGAATTTCCACCCTCTCCCGCACGGCGTCGAAATCGGTCGTAACGACGCTGAAAAGTTGTCCCCGCACGGCGTATTCCGAATAGACGTCTGCAATATCCTGCCCGTCCCCGTCCGGGATCAATCTCATTCCGAACAGGTCGGAGAGTCTGACGAACGCCTCCGCTCTCTCCGCCCCTTCCGCCGTGCCGAAAACGGTCTGATACCGCTCTCCTTCTTCGACGGTCCCTTCCGCCACGACGGCGTACAGTCCGTCTTCCCGAAAAGCCGTCCGCAGCGATTCAGCCGCCCGCGAGGCGGTATCGGAAGTATCGCCCTCCTCGCTGCCGATCCGGACGGCTCCCTTTTCGTAATTGAAATAGCCGAGTTTCCGCGCTTCGCCGACGAACAGGGCCGCCGCCTCGGAAAACGTTTTTCCGAGAAAGGCTTCTTCTCTCCCCGCGGAGACGAATACGGCGTCCGCGTCCGCGTTTGCCGCTTTCGCTCCCGTGACGATCCCGTCGCCGTCGGTCATGAACAGAACGGCGGGATTGACTTCCAGCGAATAAAACCGGACCGTCTGCTCTCCCACCGGAAGG
>CAMAJQ010000164.1 GCA_945835865.1 uncultured Clostridia bacterium | reverse complement strand
GGGGAAAACCGGGGAAAAAGGGTCGGTAAAATTCGGCTTTCGTTTCGGAAAGTAAGTATAAACGACTTATCGGATCTTTTATTCCGGTTTATAAAGACGGGAGGGCGAATCCGTGACAGAGTTGTTTTACGTTGCGTGCGGAGATTTTCTGAGCAATACCGCGCCGGAAAGAGGAGAAGAGGTCGCGATTACCGTTCGGGTCAGAGGACGGGGAAAAGTGTATCTGGAATACACCGAAGAACTCTTCAATCTGTCGGAAAACCGATACGAAAGGATCGGCACGGAAACGGAAAAGAGAAAGGGAGAATACGAATACCGCACGGCGCGGATCGTGCTCGGAGACTCCAACGTCCGTTTTCATTTTCTTTGCGAGGAAGACGGGGAGAGTTTTCTCTACGACGCCCGCGGCAGGGCGGAAAGGGCGGATAAGACCAAAGATTTTATTCTGACGCCCGGTTTCGATACGCCCGGATGGTCGAAAGGAGCGCTCTGGTATCAGATTATGCCGGACAGTTTCTATAACGGCAACGTATTCAACGACAAGGGAAATTCCGGGCTCACCACGGAAAACGCCTGGGGAAACGGACATTACGGCGGAGGGGATTATTTCGGCGGAGACTTCGACGGGGTCATCCGTAAACTCGATTATTTGTCCTCTCTCGGCGTGACGGCGATCAGTCTGAACCCCGTCTGGGCTTCGACGCATAACGCGGGCTACGGGGCGGACGATCTGACGGATGTCGATGCGTGTTTCGGCGGAGACGAAGGGCTGAAAAAACTCGTCGGAGAGGTCCACCGTCGCGGCATGAAGATCTGTCTCGACGGCGTTTTCGACTATATCGTTCCGAAAGGAAAATGGTACAACGAAGACGGGTTGTATCCTCTTCCGGGCGGAAAGGAAAAAGGAGATCCTTATTACGGAATTTTCCTGCGGGACCTCTGCGGGAAAACCATACCGAGTTTCTGGGGGCAGCCGCTGATCGACTTTTCCTCCGATTTCGCGAGGGAACTGATCTATGAAGGGGAAGACAGCGTCGTAAAGACCTATCTGAAGGAGCCGTATTCGATCGACGCCTGGCGTATGGACGTGGGCAATATTTACGAGGGGAGCGACCCGGAACATTTCGGGAATTCCGTCGACGTTATGCGGGATATGCGGAAAAACGTAAAGGAAGTCAACCCGGACGCCCTGTTGATCACCGAGAACGATCTGCCGAAAATGCGCGCCTACGCGGTGAACGACAGCAAGTGGAATTACGAACTCGGCGTTCCCTTACGCGATTGGGCGGCGGGAAAAATCACGGAAACGGCTTTCCGCGCGGCGATCGACGAGAACACCCGTTCTCTCCCCGTTGCGATCGCCGGTTCCTGTTTCAATCACGTTACCACGCACGACACGCCGAGGATCGCCGATACGGCGAACGGCGACCGCGCGGCAATCATAGCCGCCACGGTGTTTATGATGGGCTTCGTGGGCAGCCCGAGTATTTATTTCGGGGATGAAAACGGCGAAAGAGGAAAACCTTATCCCTCCATGGGGCTTGCCGCCCCCGTCTCTTTCGGGTCGATGGACTGGTATCCCGGCCATCGCGACGAGGAGATCTTTTCGGTGTATTCCGCGCTCGGGAAAGAGCGCGCTTCCGACCGGGCGTTTTACGCCGAAGCGGGCTATGAAATCGTCTTTGCGGACGACGAGAAAAAAGTTCTCGTTTTCGTGCGCTTCTCCGGAGAAAAACTGAAGATCGTCGCGACCAATCGTTCGGAGACGGCGTGCAGAATTTTCCTTGATCTTTCCGCGTATTCCGCAGAAGGCGATTTTAAGGATATCCTTTCGGGAAACGTCGCTTCCTTCCGAAACGGAAAAGGCGAAATCACGGTTTTCCCGGGCGGTTCGTTTTTTGCGGAATCGGGTGACGACCGCCTTATAGACGGATTTATATGCGATTGCGTCAGCAAGACGGAAAACGGGGCGTACCGCATCGGGAAACGGCTTGCCTTTCAGGAGACGGGGTATTTTGCTTTCCGTCTGGAAGGGGATTTCGGTTCGGGGACGGAAATTTTCGTCGGAAAGACGTCCGTTTCGGTTCTGCGGGAGGGGGTATCCGTCGACGGGCGGAAGGTCCTGAGCGGTCGTCCGCAGCACGTGGAAATCAGGCGGGAAGAAAATACGGAGATCTTCGCCGACGGGCGGCAGGTCTTCTGCGACGGGAAGAGAGCGCCGTCCTCGACGGAGATCGCCGTTCTTTCCGCGGACGCCGTTCTGTCGGTTGCGCGTGAGAGAAAAGGAACGCCGAAGAAGGTCGACTATTCCGAAGACGGAGGCGGATTCTTTTCGTGCGACGTCGGGGTCGTCCGGAACGGCAGACTCATACTGCAGGATGAGGAGACGTCCCTGCCCGTGCCGGCGGACGACTTTACGTTCACTGCCGGAATCGCTTCGGGAGAAGGCGGGATTTTCGTGACCGACGGCGTGCAGAGGCTCTCCTTCGGGGTCAGGGACGGGGTTTGCTCCGTTACCGTAAACGGAGTCCCCTTCGGAGAGGGAAAACCCGACGGCAGGATCCGCGCGCTGAAAGCGGAAAAATGCGGCACCCGCTACCGCCTGATCGCTCTCGGCGACCGTCCGACGGTCGTGGCGGAGGACGTCAGGTTCAACCTTTCCGAACTGTTCGTCGGGTTGTTTGCGGCGGGGCGGTGCGAATTTTTATCGGCGTTCTTCGGCGACGGAAGCGTTTGCCTGCGCCGTTATCTGCCGGACGAATATCCTCTGTCGGCGGAGGAATACGCGGAGAGTCTGACGCAGCCCCGCTACGAGATCGGAAAAGGAGAATTCCGCGCCTGTTACGGGGGTTGGTTCTGTGATACCGAAGGGGAGAGTAAAACGTCGTTCAGCGGCTTATACGGAGATTTTACCCTTCAGTTTTCCCTGGAGAGCGAAGGGGCGGATTTTGCGGCGGAAATCGGGAAAACCGTCGTTGAGGTCGCGCGTGCGCGGGAGGGAAAAACCGCAAAGCGCGAAATGCTCTTTCTCCGTCGGAAAGCTTCTCTTTTCCTGTTTGAAAACGGAGTGTTTCTCCGGAAGACCGAAACGGAAGAAGGACGGCTTCCGGTCGGTTTCGTCGGAAAGGGGAAATACCGTCTGACCAACGTCGCGATCAACCGCACGGGGCGTTCGTGGACCGTCGGCAGAGGGAAATCTTTCCCGATGCGGGAAGGGTTCGACCTTTCCGCCGAATGGCTGGAGACGGCGTATCTCTGCTACGGGAAAGCCGTTCAGAATTTCGCGTTTTCGGTCAATGCGAAGTTCAATCGGTCCGCTTCCGTCGACGAAGGGTTCTTTTCGGTCGGTTTCGGAGGGAAAGCGGGTTCGATCCCCGAAAGCGAAGGGGTCTTTCTGCGGTTTTATAAGGAAACGGAAAAGGCGGAACTCCTGGCGGGCGGGAAAGTGCTCGCCGAAAAGAGGATCGCCGCTTTCGATAACGAGAGTTTCTATTTCGTCCTCGTGAATGTGGACGGGCGCGTAAAAGTC
>CAMAJQ010000163.1 GCA_945835865.1 uncultured Clostridia bacterium | reverse complement strand
GATCTGATCGGGCAGCGCACCTCCCACGTAAGACGAGAGGGAAAGTTTTCCGTCCGAAAACGCCCCCGCACCCGAAAATCCGGTGGTAATGGCGCAGTTTTTGCACCCCATGCAACGCCCCGTGGTATGTTTGGGGCAGACGCGCTTTTCGACGGGCGCCCCCTTCTCCACGATGGTGATCTGCTTTTTGCAACCTTTGCGGACGAGTTCAAACGCGGTGAAAATCCCCGCGGGTCCCGCCCCGATGATCAAAACGCCTGTGTTCATGCCTGAAATATCCTCCTTTCCGTCCGGGCGCGGAAGGTCTTTCCGCCCCGGGGCTGCGGAAGGCGAAAGGCGGCTTGCCCCTCTTCCCTTCCGTTATGCTTTGTTCTCCGTTTCCGCCTTCCCGTCGATATGCACGTCGAGTTGGTCGAACGGGATCTCGATGCCGAGTTCGTCGAATTTCGCCTTGACGCCCTCGTTCAGATCGAAATACACGTCCCAGTAATCCTCCGTCTTCACCCACGCCTTGAGGGTGATGACGATCGCGCTGCTGCCGTGTTCGGACATACGGCAGGTGGGCGCAGGGTCTTTCAGAATTTTCGCGTGTGCGCCCGCCACTTCGAGAACGGCTTGCTGCGCCTTCGCGAAATCCTCCGAATAAGCGATGGAGAAAGACCTGTCCACCCTCCTCGTCGCCTTCCGCGTGTAGTTGACGATGGTCGCGTTTGCAAGCGCGCCGTTGGGAATGGTCAGCGCGCGGTTGTCCACCGTTTTGAGGTGGGTATAGATGAGCCCGATCTCCTCGACGGTCCCCTCCTCTCCGAGGGCGGAAATATAATCGTCCGCGCGGAAAGGTCTGTTGAGAATGATCAGCACTCCGCCCGCCACGTTGGAGAGCGCCCCCTGCAGAGCGAGCCCGATGCCGAGCCCCGCGGTGGTGATGAGGGCGGTCAGCGCGGAAATGTCGATGCCGACGTAACTCATCAGCGTGAGCGCGACGAGCACCTTCGCCGCGATTTTGAACGCCGAGCGGAGGGCGGTGCTGAGCGTCTTGTCCCAATGCCTCTTTTCACTGACTTTTTTCAGCCAGCGGCAGATCGCGTTGATCACGGCGAACAGAACGACGAGCAGCACGAGGGCGATAACGATTTTCACCCCTTGCGTCTTACACCACTCGAAAACGTGATTCATTACTTCTTCAAACGTCATACGATTCTCCTTTTCCTCCCTCGTTCATACGAACGAAAGGGCGGATTTCCGACTTATAGCCTGTTAAACGTTAAAGCGGAAGAGAACGACGTCCCCGTCTTTCATGACGTAATCCTTCCCTTCGGAACGGACTTTGCCGAGTTCTTTCGCCCGCGTGTAACTTCCGCATTCGAGAAGGATCTTCCAGTCGACGCATTCGGCTCGGATAAATCCCTTTTCGAAATCGCTGTGGATTTTGCCCGCCGCCTGCGGGGCTTTCGTCCCCTCGCGGATGGTCCACGCCCGCGTTTCCGGCTCTCCCGCCGTCAGGAAACTGATCAGCCCGAGCAGTTTATACGAGGCCTTGACCAGGCGGTCGAGCCCGCTTTCCTTCAGACCGAGGTCGCTCAGGAACATCTCCGCCTCTTCGGGGGGAAGTTCGGAGATCTCCTCTTCCGTCCGCGCGCAGATGACGAGGGTCTCGCTCCCCTCGGCGCGGGCGTATTCCTTGACGGCTTTCACCATGGGGATATCGTCTTCCGGCTTACCCATATCCGCCTCGGCGATGTTCGCCGCGTAGACGACGGGTTTGGACGAAAGCAGGAAAAGCCCGTCCACGTATTTCTGTTCTTCTTCGTCGAGTTCCATCCCCCGCACCGGCTTTTCCGCTTCGAGGCGGTCGAGCACCTTTCTGAGGAGAGCGGCTTCGATCTGGTATTTCTTGTCGCCCGACTTGATCATGCCGAACGCCTTGTCGTACCTCTTCTGCACCGTTTCCAGATCGGCGAGAATGAGTTCCAGATTGATGATGCCGATATCCCGCACGGGGTCTACGGTCTGTTCGACGTGGGTGATGTTTTCGTCCTCGAAACAGCGGACGACGTGCACGACGGCGTCCACCTCGCGGATGTGCGAGAGGAATTTATTGCCCAGCCCCTCTCCCTTGGACGCCCCTTTGACGAGCCCCGCAATATCGACGAATTCGATGGTCGCCGGGGTGATCTTTTTGCAGCCGTACAGGGCGGCAAGCGCGGGAAGCCTCTCGTCGGGTACGGCGACGACGCCCACGTTCGGCTCGATGGTACAGAAAGGAAAATTCGCCATCTGCGCCCCCGCGTGGGTGATGGCGTTGAAAAGAGTCGATTTGCCGACGTTCGGCAAGCCCACTACTCCTAATTTCATAACTTTTCTCCGAAAAAAATTTCCGTTATTTGCCGCGCAAGGGAAGTTCCTACCCGCACGACCTATCTATTATACTATAAATTTAAAAAATATTCAATCTTTTGTTGCGCAATTTTTTATTTTATGGTAGAATTTAACGTGTCGCCCTTCCGCCCGACGGAAAGCGGAGGTTTTCCGTCGGGATCCCGGGAGGAAAAGAGCGGCAAAATCGGAAAATCCCTCGTTCCCCCGCGGGAAGAAGCGCGGCGGGAAGGAAAAGGTCGTTATGAATTACAGAAAATACATTGCTGAAAGATTAACCGTCGAGGGCATGACGAAGGACGAGATCGAATCCGCCGTCGTCGTTCCCCCGAACAACGCGCTCGGGGACTACGCTTTCCCCTGCTTCCGCCTCGCGTCCGTGATGCGCAGATCCCCCGCGCTCATCGCCGCCGACCTCGCGTCGGCTTATCCCGTCGACGGCGTGATCGCCTCGGCGAAAGCGGAAGGCGGCTACCTCAATTTCAAGGTCAACCGCAAGGGGCTTACCGAAGAGACTCTGAAAGAGATCGCCGGGAAAGGTCCTTCCTACGGCGGAAGCGACGAAGGGGCGGGCAGGACGATCTGCATCGATTACTCCTCCGTCAACGTGGCGAAGCCCTTCCATATCGGGCACCTTTCCACCACCGTCATCGGCGCCGCCCTCTACCGCATTTTCAATTTCCTCGGCTACCGCGCCGTGGGCATCAACCACCTCGGCGATTACGGCACCCAGTTCGGCAAACTTATCTACGCCTACAAACAGTGGGGCAACCGCGAAGAAGTGGAAAAAGGAGGGGTGGACGAACTGACCCGCCTCTACGTCCGCTACCACAAGGAAGCCGAAGAAAACCCCGCGATGGACGACGAAGCCCGCCGCTATTTCAGACTCATCGAGGAAGGCGACGAAGAGTGCAACGAACTCTTCCGCTGGTTCAAGGAACTCACCCTCAAAGAGGTCTCCGCCATTTACGACGAACTCGACGTGCATTTCGATTCCTACGCGGGCGAAAGTTTTTATATCGACAAGATGCAGCCCGTCATCGACGAGCTGGAAGCCAAAGGTCTCCTGAAAACGAGCGAAGGGGCGAAGGTCGTCGATCTTTCCGACTACGGCATGCCGCCCTGTCTCATCCTTCGTTCGGACGGGGCTTCCATC
>CAMAJQ010000162.1 GCA_945835865.1 uncultured Clostridia bacterium | reverse complement strand
AACGCATTGTTCTATTATCTGTATTACGCTTCGCTGATCATTCTGATCCCCGGAATTCTCTTCGCGGTATTCTCTCAGTTTCTGATCAACTCCACCTATAAAAAATATTCTTCCGTCAAGGCGGAATCCGGCTGGATCGCCGGCGAAATGAGCGAAATGCTCCTCGAACGGTACGACTGCAACGGCGTTCTCGTGCAGAGGATCTCCGGTCATCTCACCGACAATTACAATCCTTCCAAAGACGTTCTCAATCTATCCGAATCCGTTTACGGAAGTTCGAGCATATCCGCCCTCGGCGTCGCCGCGCACGAATGCGGCCACGCCTGTCAGAAACATTCCGGTTCCCTGCTGATGGCGATCCGATCCTTTCTCGTCCCCGTGACCAACATCGGATCCATGCTCGCCGTTCCCGTCGCCATCATCGGCGTTCTCATCGAATGGTTCGCCTCGGGCACGCAGAACGTGGGAACGTATATCCTTTCCTTCGGGATCATGCTCTACTCCCTCTCCACGATCTTTGCCCTGCTCACTCTGCCCGTGGAGATCGACGCGTCGAGAAGGGCTTTAAAAATGCTGAAAGAGACCGCCGTGCTCGACAAGAGCGAACTCGCAGGGGCAAGGAAAGTGCTCACCGCGGCGGCGCTTACCTACGTCGCCTCCCTCGTCGTGTCCTTTCTCTATCTTTTACGTTTCATCCTTCTCATCTCTTCTATCCGCAAAAAGGATTGAACTGCGGAAAACACAAAAACACGCAAGCAAAAAGCCTGAAAGACGAAAAATCTTTCAGGCTTTTCCGTTTTTCAGGAAGTTTCCGCAAAGCGGAAAAATTTATCTGCGGCTGCGGAGAACGTCTTCCGCCGCTGCCGAGGCGTATTTCGCCAGCCTTGCCACCGTTTCGAGAACGTCTTCTTCCGTCGTCTCGGGGTGAATGGTGCAAAGCCTTAAAACCTTGCGTCCGCAGAGTTCGGTGGTGTAGACCTGAGCGAAACCGCTCTCCGTAATCTCCTTCGAGGCGCGGCAGTTGACCTCGTCCCTCTCCTCTTCGGTGAGCCCTTCGGGGACAAAGCGGAAATTGACGACCGCGAGACTGGCGGGAGAAACGACCTCCCATCCTTCGCGGGCGCGGACCGTCTTTTCGGCGAGTTCCGACAAAGCGCAGCCGTGATCGACGATCCTGCCGAATTCCCGGCTGCCGAGCACCTGAAGGGTAAACCACAGTTTCAGGCTCCTCGCGGGTCTGGTGAGTTCGGGTCCGAGATCCCAGAATTCCACGCCGTCTTCGGAAGTTTCGGCGTCCTTGAGATATTCGGGATGAGCGGCGAAACTGCGGACGAGGTCGGCGCGGTCGCGCACGAGTACAAGACTGCACCCGTACGTCTGAAGCATCCATTTATGCGCGTCCCAGCTCAGGCTGTCCGAAAGTTCGATCCCGCGAAGACGCTCCCTTCCCCGCCCGGAGAGAAGAGCGGTCGCGCCGTAAGCGCCGTCGACGTGAAACCACATGCCGTATTTTTTACAGACGGACGAGATTTCTCCGAGAGGGTCCACGCTTCCCGTGTTCGTCGTCCCCGCCGAGCCGACGACGGCGAAGGGCTTTCTGCCCGCCGCGAGGTCTGCTTCGATTTCCGCGTTCAGACGGGAAACGTCCATGCGGAAGAGGGCGTCGCACGGGATCTTTCTGATCTGCTCCGGGAAAAACCCGATGACGAGCAGACCTTTGGCGACCGAGGAATGGGTCTGATCGGAAACGTAGACGACGGCTTTCGCCCTCTCTTCTCCCGTCAGACGGGCGTCCCTCGCCGCGGTGAGCGCGGTCAGGTTGGCGACCGACCCCCCCGAGACGAAGATCCCTCCCGCCGTCCCGGGATAACCTGCGAGATCCGCCATCCAGCGGACGAGTTTCCTCTCGACGAGATCCGCCGCCGGGGCGTTCACCTTGCACGCCGCGTGCGGATTGAAGGCGTTCGTCATCACGTCTCCCATCCAGGAGATCAGAGAAGCCGTGGAGGGAACGCACGAAAAAGCGCGGGGATGCTGGGAAAAGAGAACGTGAGAATACACGTCGCCGAGCATTTCCTCGTACACTTCGGAAAGATCTCTCCCTTCTTCGGGGATCTCCTGCTTGCCGAGGCGCTCTTCCGCGGCGCGTCCGCTCGGGGTGAAAAAGGGCTTTTTGCCCAACTCTCCGTAAAATTCTACCGTACGGGAGACGAAATCGCGGGCGATTTTCTTAATTTTCTCATTTGTTTTCTCCATGCCGCCCATCTCCTTGACAAAATATTTTTTCTATGATACCATATTTTCAATCATTTGTTAAATTCATAATTTTAATGGTATTATTCAAAATTTTTGATGGTTGGTGAAAAATGGAACTGAGAAACCTGGTCACGTTCGTCAAAATCGTCGAGAACGGCAGTTTCACCCGCACGGCGGAATCCTTAGGCTATTCGCAGTCGGCGGTGACCATGCAGATCAAGCAACTCGAAAGCGAACTCGGCACCCCGCTTTTCGAGCGGATCGGCAAAAAGATCCGTCTGACCGCGGCGGGAGAAAAACTTTTTCCCTACGCGGCGCAGACGGCGGAACTCGCCGGGGAAGCTTTCCGCGCCGTGACAGACGTAGACGGCGAAGGGGGAACCCTCCGTCTCGGCACCGCGGAATCGTACGTCATCGGCATTCTGCCCCGCGTTTTCGCGGCGCTTGCCGAGACCTGCCCGAAAGCGGAGATTTCCGTTTCGACGGGAAGCGTGGACGAACTGACCGAAAAACTCAGACGGAACGAAACGGACGCCATATTTTTTCTCGATCGCAGGATCTACGATCCCGACTGGATCAAGGCGATCGAAACGCCCGTGCGCATCCACTTCGTCGCGTCCGTAAAAAACCCCCTTGCGTCAGAGAGAGGCGTATCCTTGGCAAGGCTGTCGGAAGAGCCCTTGTTTCTCACGGAAAAAGGAGTGAGTTACCGCTACGCGATGGAACAGACGCTCGCGGAGAAAGGGTTTTCCCTTCACCCTTTTCTGGAAATCGGGAACACCGACGTCATCACCCGCTTCGTCTCCGAAAACAGGGGGATCTCCTTTCTGCCCGAATACGTCGTCGGACCTCTCGTGAAGAAAGGAGAACTCGCCGTTCTCGACACGGAATGTCCCGAGATCGTCATGTGGAGCCAATTCGTCGTCCACCGCAACAAACGCATGACTCCTCTGTTGAAAAAATTCATCGAACTTGCAAAAACGGAATAAAACCGAGCGGCAAAACGGACGCGTTTTGCCGCTTTTTGTTACAGTTTTACTTCCTTTGTCATAATTTGTGACAATCCCCGGAAATTGACCAATCCTTTCGTTTGCTTTTTCCGGAGGAATCCGTTATCATAATGAAGTAATTTCCGGGAAGGTGCACGTATGCGCATACGACGAAGAGAACGGACAAACGATCCTTTCCCCGCCGTTCCTCCCGCGATCCACAAAAAAACACTCAGAGGTATTTATCATGATCGAAAACGAAGTGAAAGCGAAAATCAAAGAAATGCTCTG
>CAMAJQ010000161.1 GCA_945835865.1 uncultured Clostridia bacterium | reverse complement strand
AAAGCGCGGAAATAACGGCGTTTTGGCAAGGTTCGTATTAATCTTGTCTGGCATACTCTCCGGTATCCGATTCCGACGATCGCCTCGCCGCAGACGCGGATCGTCCGTCAGGACTTCTTCCGTTCGATCTGCACGAGACGGTAAGAGGCGAAAACACCGCCTGCAAACAAAGCGATCCCGAGGAGAAACTCCCAGACGGGAAAACCGCTTTGTCCCCAACCGCGATAGACTTCCGCCATATCAGGGTTGAAAAACATGGTGACGGCGGAACCGAGAGAAAGACCGGCGACGGTATAAAAGGTCGGCGCGCGGCGGCGCCCGATCAGACCGGATAAGAAGCGGGAAAACGTGAGCAGTCCGACGAGAAACCCGACGACGAGACAACCGTAAACGGCGAAGATCCCGGGAGACTGTTTCCAAAAAGTCAGGCTGACGGACGACATCAACGGAGCAAAATATCCGAAGAGCATGAGAAGCGCCGTGGCGGACAGCCCGGGTACGACCTGCGTGATCGCGACGGCATACCCCAACAGCAGAAAGAGAATATAATGACCGACGTTGAGATTTTCAAGCGTTCTCGCCCCCTCCGACAGAATTACGGACAGGAGTGCGACGGCGACGGGAATCAGGAAACCGACGGCGAACAGCACCTTTCTCTGCGGCGTCGCCCTTTCTCCCTTCAGTTGATCGGTCACGGCGGGAAACGCCCCTATCATCAGTCCGGCAAAAAGGGAGACGATGGCAAAAGGCAGGATTTTCAGCAAAAGTCTGACGCTGAAAAAACCGCACGCCACGCCGACGACCGCGCCGATTGCGATCGGGATCAGAAACCGCACGCATTTTCCGAAGCGTCTGAGCAGATTGCCGAAAGCGTAAAGCAATTTCTCATACAGGCGGAAGATGATGGCGACCGCGGAACCGCTGACGCCCGGGACGATAATGGCAAGCCCGATAAAAACGCCGAGCAATCCGCCTTTCCCAACCTCTCTCCCGTTTTTGTATTTCAGATCGATCTCTGAAGACCCGTCCCTTTCTTTCTCTTCCGCAACGGGCGGCGTTTTCTCTCTTTTCTTTCCCTCCATACTCACTCCTTCCGCGCAAAGCAAAAACGGCTTAACGCGTTTTTTGATTCCGAAAAATGCGAGATACGCTTTTCAAAAGCGTATCTCGCGTCGGGCTTTCCTATCATACGCCCGTTTTCATCGTTTTATTCTTCCGTTCCGCCGACGGACTCTTCCGAACCTTCCGCAGAGACGTGCTCCCCGTCGATCCCCTCTTCGGGACCGACTTCTTCGCCTTCCGGTATTTCCTCTTCTTCCTCTTCGTGCGGGGCGATCGCGACCGACGCGATTTCGGAGCCGTCCAGGCGCATGACCTTGACGCCCTGCGTATCTCTGCCGATAAGAGAAATCTCGTCCACCTGCATGCGGATGGCAACGCCGCTCGAAGAGATCATCATGAGATCTTCGCCTTCGTGAACGGGCTTGATACCGACGAGGTAACCCGTCTTTTCGTTGAAGGTTCCCGCCTTGATACCTTTGCCTGCCCTTGACTGCAAACGATAGTCGTCGATCAGACTACGCTTGCCGTAGCCGTTGGAAGTAACCGTTACGATGGTGTCGTCCGGACGGATAACCGTCATATCGATGACGTAATCGCCGCTCGAAAGATCGATCGATCTGACGCCCTGCGTGTCTCTGCCCATCGGGCGGACGTCGTGTTCGCTGAAGCGGATGCACTTACCCTCGTGAGAGCCGATCAGGACTTCGTCGTCTCCGCCCGTCATTTCAACGGAAATGAGTTCGTCTCCCGGCAGGAGGCTGATGGCGATCTTTCCTCCTTTGCGGATAGAATCGAATTCCGAAAGCGCGGTCTTCTTGATGAGCCCGAACCTGGTCGCCATCATGATATATCCGCCTTTGCTCTCAGACTCGTTTTCCGCGGTTTCCGCGTCGTTCTCCGGAAGGACGACGTTCTCGTCCTCTCCTCCGGCAATCAGACCTTCCTCCGTCTTCGGCAACTGCTCGGTAAGGCTTTCCTTTCTCGGGATAACGGCGGTGATACGCTCTCCGTTATCGATCTGGATGAGATTGACGATGGCCCTTCCCCTCGCGACTTTCTGCCCCTCCGGCACCTCGTACGCCTTGATGCGGTAGACTTTTCCGAGAGAACTGAAGAAGAGAAGATCGTCGTGAGTGGAGCAAATGAACATGCTCTTGACGAAATCTTCGTCCTTCGCCTTATGGGCGGTAACACCCCTGCCCCCGCGGCGTTGCGCCTTACATTCTTTGGTGGCGATACGCTTGATATAGCCCATGTTCGTGAGAGAGATAACGACGTCCTCTCTCTCGATGAGATCGGCTTCCCCGATATCGGCAAAATCGGTGGAGATCTCCGTTTTCCGGGGAGTAGGATATCTGTTCTTGACGTCGAGGAGATCGTTGCGTACGATGGCGCGCACTCTTTCAGGCTTTGCAAGAATATCTTCGTAGTCGGCGATGAGTGCGTCGAGCTGACGGAGTTCTTCGTTGAGTTTTTCCACTTCCATGGAAGTCAGACGCTGCAGGCGCATATCGAGAATGGCTTGCGCCTGTCTGTCGTCGAGAAGGAAACTCTCTTCGAGCTGACGCATCGCATCGTCTTTATCCTTGCTTCGCTTGATGATGGCGATGACCTCGTCGATATTCGCGAGCGCGATGACGAGACCTTTGACGATATGCTCTCTTTCTCTCGTCTTCTGAAGATCGTATCTCGTCCTTCTCTCGATGACGTCGATCTGATGGGAGATATAGTGGGTGAGAATTTCTTTCAGGTTGAGGATCTTCGGGTCGGTGCCGACGAGAGCGAGCAGAATGATCCCGTCCGAAACCTGAAGGTTGGTCTGTTTATACAGGGTGTTGAGAACGACCTGCGCGTTCGCGTCCTTTTTGATCTCGATGACGACGCGCATTCCGTGACGGTCGGACTCGTCGTTGATGTTGGAAATGCCTTCCAGCCTCTTGTTTTTTACGTAGTCCGCGATCGTCTCGATGAGTTTCTGTTTATTGACCTGGTAGGGAAGTTCGGTGACGATGATCCTTTCTCTCGTTCCGTTGTTGAATTCCTCGATCTCGCATCTGGCACGGAGGACGATATTGCCCCTGCCCGTACGGTAAGCGTTTCGGATTCCGCTCCTTCCCATAATGATTCCCCCCGTCGGGAAATCGGGAGCGGGAATATAGGAAATCAGTTCGTCCACCGAAATGTCGGGATTGTCGAGCACGGCTACCGCACCGTCGATCACTTCCCCGAGGTTGTGCGGCGGGATGTTGGTCGCCATTCCGACGGCGATCCCGTCCGCACCGTTGACGAGAAGATTGGGATATCTCGCGGGCAGAACGACGGGCTGCATTCTCGTATCGTCGAAATTCGGATAGAAATCAACCGTTTCCTTGTCGATTTCCCGAAGCATCTCGAGAGCCATTTTGCTCATTCTCGCCTCGGTATAACGGTAAGCGGCGGCAGGGTCGCCGTCGACCGAACCGAAGTTTCCGTGCCC
>CAMAJQ010000160.1 GCA_945835865.1 uncultured Clostridia bacterium | reverse complement strand
ACGGAAAAATAGCACATCAGTTTTTCCCGGATGGTGCGGTTGGAAAGGATCTCGATCCGTTCGCTCAGCGTAGCCGATTTTCTGGAGATCTCGCGGAAGAGGTTCATCAGCAGGGCATGCCTGCACTCCCCGTTGCCGTTGCAGGACGTCAGAAGAGAGGCAAAAGGAATGAAAGCGGCCGAACATTTGCTCTCCGCCTTGACCAGAATGAGATCGCCCTCCCGTCCGCCGTAGGAAAAACGGCTGCCGAAAAGGTTGCCTTTCGCCAACTTTTCCAGGAAGATCTCGTTTCCGTTCTCGTCGATTTTGACGATGCGCGCCGTCCCTTCCGTCAGAAAGGCAACGCAGTCCTTTCCGTCCGAAAAGGAATAGACGGTCTGTCCGCGAAGGTATTCCGTCTCGCGGGCGCTCATATTTTTCATCAGCGATTCACAACGGTCTTCCGCAATCCCTTCAAACAGGGGGTTCCGTAAATATTTCATGACCTACCCCTTTCCGCTCTGCCCCTACCGGAAAGCAAACGGTGCCGTGCTGTTTCTTAGTCTTTCTTTTCCGCGGCGTTTGCGGCGTTCTGTTTTTTCAGTTCTTCGAGAATGCTCTGCAGAAGTTCGGCTTCCGTAGGCGCGGCGGGCGCGGGTTCGGCGGGGACTACGTCCTCTTTGCGTACGGGAACCATCTCGGGATGATCCTTCTGCATGCGGGCGACCCACTTTGCCTCTCTCGAAGAGAGCGCCTCGTTCTTATCGTATTTTTCCTGAACGGCTTCTTTCATGCGATTGTTGTAATCGAGTTCGCGCGAGACCCTCGTGACGATGCGCACGATGATGAACACGATGAGAGCGATGAGCAGGAAATCGATGATCGCCTGCAGAAACTCGCCGTATTTGAGCAGAAGGTCCGTTCCTTCGGGATCGGTCGCCTTGCGCAGAACGATCGCCATGCCGTCAAGGCTGTTCTCGCCGACGAAAAAAGTGATGATCGGCATGATGATGCTGTTGGTGAGCGAAGTCACGATCTTGTTGAACGCCCCGCCGATGATGACGGCGACGGACAGATCGAGCACGTTTCCGCGCTTGATGAACTTCGCGAACTCTTTGAAAAAGTTTTTCATAAGTTATTTCTCCTCGTTCCCTTTCCTTCGGACGGAAAAGGTTGATCTGTTCAGTTGAGTTCCGCGGTCGCTTCCGAAGCGATCTTGTCGCCGCTGCCGTCCAGGGACGCCGCGTTGATCACGGGAAGGACGTAAGCGGGAATGTTGCAGTTGACGGTGATCGCCGATACCGCCGCGCGGAGATAGGGATAGAGCACTTCTACCGCTTCCGCGATGAACACCTTCTGCTCCTCTTCCTTTTCCACCATAAAAGTCCCGAACATCGCCACGTTGAGATTAAAGGGAACGGGAGACGAAATGTCCTCGTTCACGCGCGCGGAGAGATTGACGAAAAGGGTGTTGTCCTTTCTGCCCATCTTGCACTCGATTTTCGGCTTGATCTGAAATTTCGTGCCGGGTTTGATCCCCTCGTTGAATTTGTACTCGATCTCGTTGATTTTGAATGCGATCAGTTTGACGTGATTTTCCATATTGTTTTACCTTCCGATATTTTTTTCGTGTTATGCTGCGTTTGCCGACGGCCGTCGGCGAGGGGCAATGAACCGCCTTTCTGCCCACTCCGGGAATCGGAGCCTCTCCGCACGGTCACTTGTTCAGGATCTCGAAGAGATGTTCCTTGTAGCTTTCGAGGGAGGCGGAAATGATCCCGACCGCCTCTTCCTTTCCCTGCACGGTGTTGACCGCCGTGTTCTTTCCCTCGAGCTGCTTATACACCGAGAAGAAATGCTGCATTTCGTCGAAGACGTGCTTGGGAAGTTCGTCGATGGAGCGGTACGTGTTGTAATTGGGATCGGTAAAGGGGATCGCGATGATCTTTTCGTCCGGCTTGCCTCCGTCTTCCATGGTGATGACGCCGATGGGATAGACGTTGACGAGGCTGAGCGGCAAGAGGCTTTCCGAACAGAGGACGAGGACGTCGAGGGGGTCGCCGTCCGAGGCGAGCGTCTGCGGAATAAAGCCGTAGTTGGCGGGGTAATGGGTGGACGTGTAAAGGATCCTGTCCAGAATGAGTAGCCCCGTCTTTTTATCGAGTTCGTATTTTTGCTTGCTGCCCTTGCTGATCTCGATGACGGCGACGAAATTTTCCGGAGTGATCCGCCTGGGATCGATGTCGTGCCAGATATTCATAGTTCCTCCGCCGTCGGCGTAGCGAAAAGAGTTCCGACGGGTTGTCCGTTTTCTTCCGCGCCGCCCTTTGCAGAGGGGGCGGAAAAGTGTCTGATATTATCTTACCGCAAACGGGACGATTTGTCAAGTTTATCCCCCTTACAAAAAGGAAAAAATAAAAAAGGAAGAAAAATCCCGCAGGATCCCCTTCCTCTTTCTTCCCTTTTCCCCGCCCGTCGGAAATCCCGCCCCGGAGGGGGAGATCTGCGAAGGAAAGGGAACAAACCTTTTCACCCCCATATGCCGCCCCGTTACGGGGGAAGAATCCTGTCGTAAAGACCGCGGTTTTCAAGCAGGGCGAGAAGTTCGTGCGGTTCGAGAAGACGGGAGAGAGACCCGTCCGCCCGATAAACGTAGACGCGGTACAGACTTTCCCCGTCCAGATGGGCGAGCAATTTTTTGACGGTGAAATCGTCGGGCACGGCGATCGAGCGGACTTCCCTCGTCTTTTTCAGCACGGAAGGAGAAGAGGCGGAAAAAAGACTGACGTAGGAATTCTCCTTTTTTCTGTTGATCGCCCCGACGAAACAGAAAGACGAAAAAAAGGCGAGCGTGAAATTGACCTCGTGAAAACACGACCACACGAAGGACGCCGCGAGAAGGGCGGACAAGGCGAATCCCGTCCCCCGCACGACGGCGGAAGCCCTCTTTCTTCCCGTCTTCAAGGTGAGAAGAGAGGAGAGGATCCTTCCGCCGTCCAGGGGATAAGCGGGAAGAAGATTGACGAAAAACAGGGAGAAATTCGCCGTGGCGGCAAGTTCGGTATATGGATACGTTTCGGGAAAAATCCACCAGAGGGCGAGGACGGACACGCCGATCGCCAGATTGACGGCGGGCCCCGCCGCGGCGACGAGAAGTTCGTCTTTGACGGTCAACCCTTCGAGATCCCCGCCGATGACCGCCCCGTAAGGCATCAATTGTACGTTATTGAGCTTATAGCCGAGTTTTTCAGAGACGATCGCATGCCCGAGTTCGTGCGCGACGGCGCATATCGTAAAGGCGAGAAAAGAAAATACTTTGCCGACGGCGGCAAAGTATAATCCGAATAAAAAGAAGAGAGGATGGACGGAAAACCTCAGCTTTCCCATAAAATCGCGCCGTTTTCGATCACGTAGGAAGTGAGCAGAACGTCCGAATCGTACAGGGAAACTTTCGCCTCGCCGCCGTCGATATAACAGACGGGAATATAGCGGAACACTTCGTCTCCCTTATCGGCGTAGACGTAATCGACGCCTTCGATCACCGTTTTGAAAACGTCGCTGTGACGGACGACGACCGTATAT
>CAMAJQ010000159.1 GCA_945835865.1 uncultured Clostridia bacterium | reverse complement strand
TTTCGGTCAGGTTGCAGGCGTAACCCTTTCCCCCCTCCGCCACGTTGCTGCGGAAATCCCCTTCGTTTTTTCTCTTCATGGCGCAAACGGCGCGCCCCCCGATGACGACGACGCGCACGTCCTCTCCCTTCGTTCCGTAAAACGCCTGATAGAGATGGGGGACGGGACCGATCTTTCCTGCGACGGCGAAAAGTTCCTCTTCGTTCCCGGCGAGAAAGACCTGTTTCCCCATCGACCCGCAACGGCATTTCGCCACGACGGGATACCCGAGTTTTTCTCCGACGCGGCGGAGAAAGTCTTCGCCGTCCGACCCGCGATACAGCATAGGGGCGGGGATCGTTTCCGGAAAGGGGATCCCCTTCCCCGACAGAGCAAGATACGTCAAACATTTATCGTCGCAGATCCTGACCGATTCGGCAGAATTGAGCAGAAGTTCCCCCTTTTTTTCCAGAAAGGAGGAGAGAAGATGGTCTTTATTGAGAAAGACGGTGAGGTCGGCGTGAAGTCCGCCGACGGGAGCGCCGTTACAAAATCCCCACGGAAAAGCATCCGAAAAAAGTACTTCCGCCCGGGCGCCCCGCTCGCGGAGCCTGTCGGTCAGTGTTTCGCACTGATCGGAAACTTCCCCCCGATAAAAAGACGGATTGACGACGATGTGGATCCGATACATATTTTTCCTCCGGAATGAGATTGTCGTACGCCGATTCGATCGGCGGAGAAAACCGTTTTATGCGAGATTTTTCGCGATCGCCGTCGCGACGCGGATTCCGTCGATCGCAGCGCTCATGATGCCACCCGCGTAACCGCACCCCTCGCCGCAGGGATAAAGCCCCTTTGCCGAAACGCTCTGAAAATCCTCTCCCCGTAAAATGCGGACGGGGCTCGACGAGCGGCTCTCCACCCCCGTCAGAAGAGCGTCGTCCGACGCGAACCCCTTCATCTTGCCGTCGAGATCGGCAAGCCCGATCCGGAGGCACTCGACGACCTCGGCGGGAAACAGAGAAGAGAGATCGCGATACGCGACGCCGAGCGGATAGGTCGGCTTGACCCTTCCGCAGCGGTCGGACGGCTGCCCGCGTAAAAAATCCGACGCCTTTTGCGCGGGAGCGGAATAATCCCTTCCGCCCGATTCGAAAGCGGCGCGCTCGATTTTCCGCTGAAGTTCCACCCCTCCGAGCACGCCGTCGAAGAAATCCTCGGGGCGTATCTCGCATAACAGCGCGCTGTTGGCGTTTTCGCCGTCGCGGAGATAGTTGCTCATTCCGTTCGTCACGACCCCGCCCTCTTCAGAGGTTGCCGGCATCACGAAACCGCCCGGACACATGCAGAAAGTGAACACCCCGCGCGGCGCTTTATGCGTGGCGAGCCTGTAATCGGCAGGCGGCAGAAGACGGGCGGACTTGCCGCCGTACTGGGCGACGTCGATCTCTCTTTGAAGATGCTCGATCCGGAATCCCATGGCAAACGCCTTTCTCTCCATCGCGATCTCCTTGTCGCGGAGAAGGGTAAAAGTGTCCCGCGCGCTGTGCCCGACGGCGAGGACGAAAGCGTCGCAGGGGTATTCCGTTCCGCCCGCGGTCACCGCTTTTACCCGTCCTCCTTCCGTCCGGAAATCTTCGACCTTGGTCCCGAAGACGACTTTTCCGCCGAGACGGATGATTTCCGCGCGGATACTCTTGACCACGGCGGGAAGCTTGTCGCTTCCGACGTGCGGTTTGTTGAGATAGAGGATCTCTTCCGGAGCGCCGTGACGGACGAACTCCCGCAAAACGGAGAAAACGAGGGGACCCGAAACGCCCGTATTCAGTTTTCCGTCCGAAAAAGTCCCCGCGCCTCCTTCCCCGAACTGCACGTTGCTCTCCGTATCGAGAATTCTATCGTTTACAAACTTATCGATTGACTTTTTTCTTTCGTCTACCCGTTTGCCCCGCTCGAAAACGACGACTTCGTATCCCGCTCTCGCAAGCGTGAGGGCACAGAACATCCCCGCGGGACCAAACCCCGCCACGACGACTTTCCTTTTCTCCTTCGGCGGAGCAAGCGGAGGAATCTCCTCTTCCTTTTTCCCGAAAGCGGAGAAGGAATAGACGAGCCTGACGTCGTTTTTATCCCGTGCGTCGATGGATTTTCTGACGATTTTCAACTTATTCTCGTCTTTTTCCCCAAGTCCGGCTTTCCTCGCGGCAACGCGAATCGCTTCCCGGTCGTCCGTTCCGGCGGGAAGACGGATCCCTTCGATTCTGATCTCTTTCATCTCCCTTCTCCTCCGCCGAGGAACGCCGAGATCCCGTCGACCGCGCACCTTGCGGACGAATATGCCCACTGCAGGTTATATCCGCCGCAGTCGCCGTCCGCATCGACGACCTCTCCCGCAAAAAACAGTCCCCGACGCCTGCGGCTCTCCATCGTGGACGGATCGAATTCCGAGAATGGAATCCCGCCCCTCGTGACCTGCGCCTGGTCGAACCCCATCGTTCCCGTTACGGGCAGGACGAGCCTTTTCGCCGCGCGGGCAAGCGTTTCCGCCTCTCTTTTTTTATCCGTCGCAAAATTGACGGCGAGCATCCGGGCGATCTGCTTGTTCACGACCCCGCAGAGGAGTTCCTCCGTCGGGATTTCCGGAAACCGCCTTCTCTTTTGCTTCAGAAAGGAAACGATCTCCGTCTCCTGCATTTCCGGAAGGAAATCGACTTCGAGAGAGGGGCGTTCTGCTCCCACCAGATAGGAGGAGAGAACGAAAACGGCGTTGCCGCTCACGCCGTAATCGGTAAAGAGAATATCTCCTTCCGCCGACGACAGCCTCTTTTCCCCGTCGCATGCGTACGCTTTTCCCTTCTGACGGATGCCTTTCAGCCCCTTGCAGAAACGGCTTTCCGTCTTCAACTGAACGATAGCCGGAGAAAGGGGGGTGACCGAGTGACCGAACCCTAACGCAAGTCCGTAGGAACTTCCGTCCGTTCCGTACGCTTTTCCCGCCTTTCCGCCGACGGCGAGAAGCAACGCATCCGCCCCAAAAGTCTCTCCGCCATCCGAACGCAGACGGAATACTCCTTCCCGGAAAACCGCCTCCGTCACCTTCGTCTGCGTTTTCGTCACGGCGCCTCTGCGGGCGACTTCCGCCCGGAGAACGTCAAGCACCGAACCCGCCTGAAAACTCCGCGGATAAATTCTTCCTTCCTCTTCCGCCGTCAGGATCCCGAGTGCGCGGAAATAGTCGATCAACGACTTATTTCCATATTTCCCGAGCGCGTAACCGACGTCCGCGCCGAGGACGGAATGATAGCGTCCGGGAGAGAGGACGACGTTGGGCAGATTGCATCTTCCGTTGCCCGTCGCGAGTACTCTTTCCCCGACCCGATCGTTCCTTTCCAGCAGAAGGACGTTCTCCCCTCCGAACCTTTCCGAAAGAAGCGCCGTCGCCGTCAGCCCGGAAAAGCCGCCGCCGACCACTGCCGCACGATAAATCTTTGCCGTCACTTCGTTTTTCATCCTTCCGGGAGCGACAGTTTTCGTCTCTCCCGATCAAAACTCGCCGTGCGAGCCGTTTATACATTGAATATTTTATCATATTATCAAAAAAAAATAAATATACAATCCAATGCCAAAAATCCCCTACG
>CAMAJQ010000158.1 GCA_945835865.1 uncultured Clostridia bacterium | reverse complement strand
TCCTTCTTTCTTCTGCCCGAAAGGACGTCGGTGAAGTCCTTTCCCGTCCCGTCCGTGATAAAGACGGGCATTCCGATCTTCTCTTTCAGTTCTCCGAGGGTCGTCCCGTCGAGGAAAACGTCTTCCGTTTCCTTCAGTACGGTCCTCGGCATCAGCACGCCGTCGTAGACCTTCCCCGTCCCCTTCACCGCACGGACGATGTCGCCGCCCGTCAGCAGTCCCGTACAGTTGACCGTCCTGCCGAAGAAATCGTTCTCCACGGCGAGGACTTCCGTCTTCAATCCGACGATCTTTTCCTCCGCCCGCCCGCACAGCCCGCGCAGGTATTCCGCGGCGGACGTTCCGCAGACGAGCAGATAACTCTTTTCGTTCCTGCCTTCCCCGAGGCTTTCGTCAAATTCTTTGCCGAACTTCGCCGTCATTCCGACGCCGTTTTCGATCTGCGCGAATTCCCCGTAAAACTCCGGCGGCTCCACGGGAAGCCCCGCGCGGAAGTAAAACTCGTCCGCCGCCTGCACGAAATTCACGCCGAATTCGCGGTTGAGGGCGCGGATCTGTGCGACGACTCCCCTCGCGTAGTCCGCGTCGATATCGGGGATTTCCGTCAGACCCTCGCGGAACTTCGTCATGCCGACGGGCACGACCGCCATCGTTCTGACGTTCGGATAATAGCGGAAAAGTTTCCTCGCCGAATCGTCGAGTTCTTTGCCGTCGTTGATCCCCCGCGCCATGACGATCTGCGTGTGCATGACGATCCCCGCCTTTGCAAAACGATCGATATACCCGACGATCTTCCCCGCAAAACGGTTGCGCATCATCTCGCAGCGCAGCCGTTCGTTCATGGTATGTACGGAAATATACAGAGGACTCATGCCGAGCCGGACGATCCTCTCTTCGTCTTCATCCGTCAGGTTGGTCAGGGTGACGAAATTCCCGCACAGAAAACTCTGGCGGTAGTCGTCGTCCTTGACGTAGAGGGTATCTCTCATTCCCGGGGGCATCTGATCGACGAAACAGAACACGCAGCCGTTGCGGCAGGTACGGATCTCCAGATTGTCCGAAAGAAAGGTCAGCCCGAGGGTCTCTTCGCTTTCCTTTTCGATCTCGCAGGAGGAGACGTCCCCGTTCGTCTGGCGGACGGTCAGAAGGAACTTCTCCTGCGCGTCGTAATAGCAGTAATCGAGAATATCGACGGCGTCGTGCCCGTCGAAGGCGAGGATCTCGTCTCCTTTCCGCAGCCCGAGTTCCTGCCCCACGCTTCCTTTTTTGACTTTATCGATGATCAGCATAGCGTTTCCCCGTCACCCCCTTTCCGTTTTCCTTCGCTTGCGCTGCGCCGCCGCGGCGATCAGCATGACGAACATGGTACAATAGGGAATGAAATAGACGATATCAAAGAGGGAGATGACGAAAAAGGAGGCGAGAAAGGTCAGCACCCACAGTCTGTCCCCTTCGCAGCGCAGGGCGACGACGAGGAGAAAAAAGCAGTACGCGGCGAACGCCGCCCCTCCGAAAAGCCCCGCGGAACCGAGCGCTTCCAACGCCGAACAATGCATGAGCGCCTCGAAAACCGTCCCCGTCTCCGCGAAACCGCTCTCCATGAAATACGTCGCGTACCCCGCGCCGAACAGAGGGCGTTCCCGGAAAGCGTCGAGGGCGATTCCCCACAGGCGGTCTCTCCCGCTCCAGTTCACCTCTCCCGAGAAGAAAAAGGATTTCTCGAAATACGCCGTCACCTCTCCGATCCCCGTATGCGCGGAAAGGAGTTTCCATCCGACGAAGCAAACCCCGCCGAACAGGGCGATCAGCCCTACGCGCAGCAGTCTGCGTCTTCCCCGCGCGACAGCGTACGCGAGCAGGACGACGGTCACGGGCACCCCTACGATCATACCCGTTCTGTTCAGGGTAAAATAGAGGGAAACGAGACCGGATAAGACGATTAACAGATAAAATTCTCCCCTACGCCCCATGACGTTGCGGATGGCGAAAGGCAGAAAGAGAACGATCAGTTCACCCGAAACGTTGCTGACGCCCCACCCCGTGACGATCCTGCTCTTCCAGCCGTTGCCGAAGGAGCCGCCGTCGCGCAGGTTAAGAAAATAGACGAAGGCGACCTCGAGGGAGACGAGCAGACAGAGGGCGGAAAGGGTACGGGAAAGAAAATCGAAATCGGCATCCTTCCCGAGAACGGCGAAGAAAAACGCCGGGAGAAGGACGAAGAAAAAGGTCTGCACTCCCCCGAACAGCGCGCTTTGGGGATAGTAGTTTCCCCCGACGCCCGCCGTCAGAAAGGAGACGCCGAGCAGAACGGGGAAAAGGAGAAAGAGGAGAGCCGTCTTTTTCCCCCGTTTTTTCTCCTCGCGCAGATTTTTCACCGTGCGGAAGAGTATGACGGAAAAGAGAAGAGCGGCAGTCACGGCGAGAGGGACGTACACCTCTTTCGTCGCGTAATAGTTTTCGCCCCTCCCGTAACCGGGACTGTTCTGCGTGGAGACGATGAACACGATCGAGAGCAATACGGGAAGGGACGCCTTGCATCCGTCCGAAAGAAGGAGAAGCGTGATTCCCGCAGCGGCGAAAAACACAATCCCCGCGAGATCGAGTGCGAACGCGTGAAAGAGAAAAGCGACCCCGACGACGGCGAAAGGATACCATTCCGCCGAACAGAAGGATTCGATCCCGTCCGCCGTTCTGCGCCAAAAGGATGTATTTTTCCGAACAACCGTCTCCGCCATGCTCCCGCTCCGAACGCCCTTCCCCGTCCGGAAAGAGGACGGGATATCTCCCGCGACTCCGCGGGAAAGTTATTTTTCTATCTATTATATACTTTTTCCGAAAAAAAATCAACCGAATCGGAGGGGAGAAAGCCTCCCGGGCAAACGAAAGTTACTTTTCCCCCGTTTTTCCCCGCCCGTTTCTCCGTCCTTTCCCCCCGTTCAGAGGAGAAGAAGAGGTCTTCCCGCAGGTTCGAGCGAAGTCACCGAGTAAACGTACTCGCCCAGACGGCGGGTGACCGTCGTCGCGCCGGACAGCGCGTCCGTCCCCTTCGGGCTGTCCCCGTCGAACACGATGCGGGACAGCCAGGCTGTGACGTCTCCGCCGAAAAACTTGACCGCGCTTTCCTTTTTCGTCCAGACGGCGAGAAAGTCGAAATCGCTTCCGATCTTCAGGCGCTCTTCCTCGGCGAAAAACCGCTCGGTCAGGGCGCGGTAGCCGGACAGTTTCCTCCCCGTCTTTTCCGCGTCGATCCCGACGGGCCGATCGGACAGGGCGACCATGACGAGTCCCGTGGTATGCGTGATCGAAAAATACGGATAATCGGCTCCGAGGCTCGGTTTTCCGTTTTCGTTAAAGGTAAGATCCCTTTCCTCCGCAGTCAGTCCGCGGTAGGTTTTCAGGATATGAAAAAGCATTTCGTGCGATTTTTCCCTTTCGGTATAAGCGTAATACAGATCTGTCACGGCGGTTCTCCTTCAGAAATCCCAGCGGGGGATAAAACTCTCGCTCGCGGACGTTTTTTCCTGAGCGAAATACTCTTCGATGCCGAGGTCGAGCAGTTTTTCGTACACCCGCTCGTATTCGCGCGCGGTGATCGGACGGCACAGTTCGGGGAAATCTTCCCTCTCGCCGAAAGGGGTAT